>CAZQEF010000001.1:0-25990 GCA_964592325.1 uncultured Treponema sp.
GTCGCCAAATCAGATTCATCGGTACTCATACTGGGAGAAAGCGGAGTAGGCAAGGAACTGTTTGCCGAACAGCTGCATTTGAAGAGCGACCGTTCGGGCGCTCCGTTTATCCGCGTAAACTGCGCGGCGCTTCCGGAAGGACTCCTGGAAAGTGAATTGTTCGGTCATGTGAAGGGGGCGTTTACCGATGCCATTACCAACCGCAAGGGCCGTTTCGAAATGGCAGACAAAGGAACCATTTTCCTTGACGAAATAGGGGATCTGCCGCTTTCATTACAGGCCAAACTGTTGCGCGTAATTCAGAGCAAATCATTTGAAAAAGTGGGTTCAAGTGAAACTGTTACGGTAAATGTGCGGATTGTGGCGGCAACGAACCGGGATATAGAAAAACTCGTAGAACAGCAGAAGTTCCGCTCGGATTTGTATTATCGACTCAATGTATTGCCGCTGTATATACCGCCGCTCAGGCAGCGCCTGGAAGATATTCCGGAACTGGCCAACTTTTTCCTGAAAAAGATATCCCACGAGACAAAGAAGGATTTTGCCGGTTTCTCGGAAGGTTCAATGAGCGCGATTCTTTCATATTCATGGCCCGGAAATATTCGGGAACTTGAGAACACCGTTGAACGCGCCTGTGTAATTGGAACTCCGCCATATATCAGGGAAGATGACCTCCTCTTGAACATAAGGACAATGCCTGATAATAATACTTTCACTGATAAAAGCCTGAAATCTGTGCTGAACCTGTTCAAAAAGCATTATCTTCAGAAAATTCTGGAAGAAAATGACTGGAATCAGACACTGGCTGCTCAGGTTCTGGACATACAGCGAACATATTTGTCGCGACTGATCAAAGAACTGGAAATCAAGGAGAAATAAGAGTATGGCAACCAAAGTTGTGCAAAGACAAAATCAGGAAGAAAAGAAACCCGTACCGGTTGTAATAAGCGATTTTCTTCTTCGGTATCGCAGGATAATCCTTTCTTCCATTGCGGTTGTATCCGTAATAGTACTGGCAATTGTGATTTTCTCTGTTGTGGTGGAAAAAAGAAATTCGGACGCAACTGCGCAGATCGAAGATCTGCTGGAAAAATGGGAGAAAGCCAAAGGCAAAAAAGAAGGGCAGGAGCTTGCCGATGCCGAGGATGATATCCTCACCGAATTGAACAGTATTGCCGAAAAGAACAAGCATTTATCGGCAGGAGCACGGGCAAATCTTGTGGCCGCGGAATTCTATTACAATAAAAAAGACTGGAGCAACGCCCGTGAACGGTATCTTGCTGCAGTTGAGGCAAAGGATTCGATTTATATTGCACCTTTGGCATATTATAATGCTGCCGTCTGCTCGGAAGAACTTGCGGATCCGGATCAGGCAATCGAACTTTATAACAAGGCGCTTGATCATGATTCTTTTACCATGAAACCACGGGCGCTATTCAATATTGGTCGTATAGAAGAGCAGCGGGGAAACCGCGATTTGGCCATCGCGTCATATGAGAAACTGGCTGAATCGTATCCGGACGACTCATGGACCCTGCTTGCAAAATCACGGATTATTGCCTTGCAAATACAATAAAGCCCGCAAGGGCCAGGAGGTACCATGATCATCAAGAAATTTCCGCGGCTATTCAAGACAAGAAATTTTGGACTGATCATGGGCTTTCTTTTCGCGCTGTTCTTTTCGCTTGTCGGTTTTTCGACAACATTTTTTACCAGTCTCGAATCCCGCCTGCTTGATACGTATTTTGCATTCAAAAACATGGACACGAGCCGTGCGGTTCAAAAGGGCGTATGGAAAGAAGAGGCAAATCCAGATATTCATCCCGACATAATTATTCTCGGCATTGATCTTAAAACTTTGCAACGTTTCGGTTTATGGCCCTTTGCACGTTCCCGACATGCGGCTTTGATCAATTCTATATCACGGATTAAAAACCGGGAAGAAAGGGAAAAAGCGATCTTTCTCGATATTTTTTTCATAGATCCTTCAGCCGACCCGGTTGATGACAGCGCACTTGCCCGCAGTATTTCCGAATCCGGCAGAGTTTTTCTGGAGACAATTCTTGACACTTACGGATTCGGCGAATCAATAGATGAGGAAATGCAATACCGGCAGGACATACTGTTCCGAAAAAGCGGAAAATTCGGATACATCGGTCCGGGCTGGGAAGAAATGGCATCAAACCAGGGAATCCAGACGAACCTTCCAGCGTTAAATGCATCTGTTCGGGGATACGGCGCAGCAAATGTGATAACGGATGTATGGGGAGAAAAAGTTCGCCGTCAACCGCTGGTATTCAAGCATTCACGCTTTGTCGGTGAATATACCATTGAAGATCTTGAAAACGGTTTTGAACCGCTCAGCGAACAATACCAGCGGTTGAGCTGGTTTGACGATTCAGGTAAAGAACACACGGTATCGTTCCCTCTGGATGATGCGGCAATTGAACGGCTGTCGCGGACCATGGAAAAACATGCTCCACCGTATTCAGTTGATACTGACGGGGATGGAATCCCCGATGAGGAATTGCGCTTGCTTGAACTGTATCAGGATTTTTTTATGCCCTCGATAACATTTTCACTTGCGCTTGAGTACTGGAATACGAACATTTCGAAATGCCGCGTGTATCCCGGGGAGCGTATCGACGTTACCCGCGCCGACGGTTCTGTCCTTTCAATACCGGTGGACGATCAGTGTTCCATGATAATCAATTATGCCGGAATGGCGTCATCAATAGCTCCCGGTGCCTATAAAACATTCCCGATCCGCTCATATGCCGGTTACGTACGCGATACCGATCCATATCCTGAAACCTGGCCGGAAACACGTGCCTTGAAAGACAAAATTGTCATGGTGGGCGCATTCGAGAAGGGGATGGCCGATGATGAAAAGCAGACACCCTTTGGCATGATGTACGGCATAGAAATCCATGCAAACTCGCTGAATACCATACTGACCGGTGCATTCATACAACATCTTCCCATGTACGTGAATATTCTCATTGTGTTTGTTGCCACCATGATTATTGCATTTATTGCAGCGCGCATGAGAAATCTGTGGTCTTTACCGGTATCACTCCTTTTTGCCGTGGTACTGTTCATAACGTGTTCCATGCTTTTTGATATGGCACACGTTCTTGTCAATTTTGCCGTACCCTTTTCAGGAATGACCTTTTCGTATGTAAGCATTATTTTGTACCGCTCAAGTACAGAAGAACGTGAAAAAAAGAAAATCAGGGCAATGTTCGGAAAATATGTCAGTCCTGATGTTGTTGCACAGATGGAGAATAATCCACCGGAACTTGGCGGTATTGACCGTGAATTGACCGTGTTCTTTTCAGACATACGCGGCTTCACCAGCCTCTCGGAAACGCTGGCGCCGCAGGAACTGGTAAAACACCTGAACGAGTATCTTACTGTCATGACAGATGTTATTCTTGAGACAAAGGGTACTCTCGACAAATATGTCGGGGACGAGATCATGTGTTTCTGGGGAGCACCTCTTGATGTACCTGATCACGCCAAACGCGCCTGCCAGTGCGCTCTTGTTCAAAAACGCAAACTGGAGGAACTGAACAAGTCATGGCCTGAAGAAAAGAGACTGGCAATCGGAATCGGAATCAATTCAGGAATAATGACCGTTGGCAACATGGGTTCTCCGGGAAGAATGAATTATACGCTTATGGGCGATAATGTGAACCTCGGGGCCCGGCTTGAAGGCACAAACAAGGTGTACGGTACCATGATCATCGTCAGTGAATATACCTACGCGCGGGTTAAAGATGATTTTATATTCCGTGAGCTTGATACCATACGGGTAAAAGGCAAGAACAGGCCAGTGGTTATCTATGAACTGGTTGACGAGCGATAAGTGAAATATTTACACGGTCTGAAAAAATCATACGTTCTGTTTGTGATATTAATTTTTTTGTTTTCGTGCGGGATCGAAGTATTCATATATTTGTATCCGGTTGAATATCGTACTCATACGCCCTCTGTAGATCCGGTTCTCAATTACTTCAATTTCCGGACTACCGATGCCACCAATACGAGTGAAGCAGGCGCTTACTTCAAGGGTTTTGAAATCTACTATCGTATCTATACGACCGAATCCGATATGAATTCAAAAAAGTCTGCAATAAACACGTACAACACAAATAATCCGTCTCTCGCGTACAATTATCTCATTACCACACAGAAGTATCGCAGGATGTTGACAACAGATCGTACGGCAAATCCCCTTATTCAAGGCGCGGCGGTGAACCGGATGATTGCGGTACGACTTCTGCCCTATGCCACGTATACCGCGGGATTGTACATTGACGACGTTCTGAACGGAATTCCGCGGCGTTCGGTTCCGGAGGGAATCAATTCGACAGCTGCACAATTTGATGTTGACGAGATCCAATTTGATGATGTTGATGTTACCGGAACCGCTTTCGACAAGCCGACACCAACAATATATGTGCATGCCTATGTACTCACATACGGATACGATGAATCCTACAAGCAGCTGTACAGCGAACTGTTCGAGCTGGGTCACATTACAATCGAAGACAATTGATCCCGTTATCTCGGTTTAAAATAATAAAGCCTTGCAACTTGTTATGCTGCAAGGCTTTTCGTGGGCGCTGAGAGGATCGAACTCCCGACATTTTGGGTGTAAACCAAACGCTCTACCATCTGAGCTAAGCGCCCGTTGGAATGTACATTACTGAATTATGAAAAAAAGGTCAAGCGCTCAAAGCCCATTTGCCAGCTCACGTGATTCCCCGGGAGCTTTTTTTGCAGGTCCTTCTTGAAAAATAACCCTGTTTGCACTGGACAGCGTTTTTTCTTCGATGTAGAGTACTCATATGAAAACCCGTACAGATGAATCTATTCTCAGGACAGAAAACCTTTCATTCATGGATTTTATCCGGTATGGTGACATGACCATACCGAAAGGAAAAATGACCTGTATTACCGGTGAAAGCGGTACCGGAAAGAGTACGCTGTTGCGTCTTTTTAATAATTCATTGTCCCCCTCATCAGGTTCGGTTTATTACCGGGAGTCCGATATTTATTCTCTCGATCCCGTTGAGCTCAGGCGTTCGGTTCTTCTGGTATCACAGTCAGTATATCTGTTTGACAACACCATTAGCGAGAACTTTGCCCGTTTTTTCACCTATAGGGATGAACCTGTTCCGGAAAAATCTGTCATCCAGGAATGCCTTGCCGTATGCCGGGCGGAGTTTCCCCTTGACGCTGATTGTGCAACGCTTTCGGGAGGAGAGCGTCAACGCGTATATCTTGCCCTGTATCTTGCAATGGATAGCGACATCCTGATGTTCGATGAGCCTACTTCTGCCCTTGACGCAGTGAATGGAAAAAACGTCATGAAAAACATTGTAGAATTTTGTCTGGAACGTCAAAGAACACCGGTAGTAGTAAGCCATGACGAAAACCTTGTGGAACAGTTCGCGGAACACCGCGTAATACTTGCAGGAAGGGAGATTACATGAACAGTATAGTGCAAATAAACCTCATTCAGTTTTCACTCATATATCTTCTTCTTGTAATAATTCTGGTTGTCATGAAAAAGGCACGCATACACCAGAGTAAACTCCTTCTTGTGGCAAGTTTCCGGATGTCCTTTCAGCTGGTCATCGCGGGGTTCGTTCTTACCTGGATATTTGAAAATCCGCATCCAATGCTCACGGTTGGCTATATTGTCTCCATGGTAGTTTTTGCCATTCACCGGGTTCTTTCACGGTGCAACAGGCTGAATCGGCAATTCAAGATAATAGTTGCCTGCGCGCTTGCGGGTACCGGCGTTTCACTGGTTGCCTATTTCGTTGTGGTAGTAGTCGGTATACCCATATTCAATCCGAGATATACGATTCCCATAAGCGGCATGATTATCGCAAATTCCATGAACGGCGTCGCGCTCGGTTTGCGGTCCTTTACCGATTCTCTCCATGCAAATGGCTCCCGCATGGATTCGCTCATAAATGCCGGTGTACATCCGGGGAAAATTCTCCTTCCTTTTGCGAACAGCGCACTGGAAACTGCTCTCATTCCGACACTCAATTCCATGGTGGGTATGGGAATCATTTCCCTGCCCGGTATGATGACCGGACAGATTCTTTCCGGTACACTGCCAACAACGGCTATTTTGTACCAGATTGCCATAATGATTGCCATATGTACGGCGGTTTGTGTTACTGTTTTTGTTTCCCTGTATCTGGGTTACCGCACCCTGTATAACAAGCGGTGTCAAATACAGGTTTATTGACCTGAACTGCTGTTAAAGGATACCATCTTGTCCGTGAAAGAAAAGAATGTGCTTGTTGTAAAAGGAGCACGCGAGCATAACCTGAAAAATATCGACATTGAACTTCCCCGTGACAAACTTGTTGTCATTTCCGGCCTCTCGGGGTCAGGAAAGAGTTCGCTTGCTTTTGACACCATTTTTGCCGAAGGTCAACGGCGTTATGTAGAGTCTCTGTCTGCTTATGCGCGCCAGTTCCTTGGACGCATGGATAAACCGGATATTGACTATATTGAAGGTCTGTCTCCGGCAATCTCCATAGAACAGAAGAGTACACATCGTAATCCCCGTTCAACAGTCGGAACGGTTACTGAAATATATGATTATTACCGGCTCTTATATGCACGAACCGGCCATGCCCACTGCCCGGAATGCGGAAAGGAAATCCGGGAACAATCTGTTGACCAGATTATAGAAACCATCTTCACTTTTACGGAGGGAACAAAACTTCAGCTCCTTGCTCCGGTGGTCAGGGGAAAGAAGGGCGAACATCAAAAAATACTTGATGATGCCCGTTCTGCCGGATTTGTGCGTGCCCGGATAGACGGTATGCTTGTATCACTTGACGAGGAAATCAGGCTCGACAAACAGAAAAAGCACACGGTGGAAATAATTGTTGACCGTATTGTGCTCAAGGAGGATTCCCGTAAACGTCTCGCGCAGTCCGTAGAAACGGCGCTTGAAATATCCGGTGGCATTCTCCTTGTCTCATGCCGTGACAAGGATGCGGATAGTGATCATGAAGTTTTTTTCTCTCAGCATAATGCCTGTCCCGATTGCGGCATTTCGATGCCGGAACTGCAGCCCCGGCTCTTTTCATTCAATAATCCTTTCGGCGCCTGTCCCGAATGTACCGGCCTCGGACTCAAGCAGGAATTCGATGTTGATCTTATCCTGCCTGACCGCTCACTGTCTTTCAACCAGGGAGCCCTCGTCCCCTATAATCCGGACTCCGCCTGGAACCGGAGCCGTTTCGAGGCGCTGGCAAAGAAATACGGATTTTCCCTTGATACTCCCTTTGAGAAACTTTCAAAGAAGGTACTGAACATTATACTGAACGGAAGCGGAGACGAAGCAATAGATTTTGTCTACCGGAACCGTGAACGGACCGGTCACTTCAAATATCATCAGGTCTGGCCCGGTGTTATTGCAGACATGAAGCGCCGATATAACGAAACTTATTCGGAATCACAAAAGGAATTTTACGAGAAATTCATGTCTACGCTTGAATGTGAACTTTGTCACGGCAGGCGTCTGAAGAAAGAAGCGCTTGCAGTGACCGTCGGCGGAACGAATATTTTTGATCTGTCTTCACTGTCGGTCGCTGATTCCATCATCTTTTTTGAAAAACTGAATCTCTCCGATACCGAAAAGGAAATAGCCCAGCAAATACTCAAGGAAATCAATGCGCGACTGAGTTTCATGAAAAATGTCGGACTCGATTACCTTTCCCTGGAACGCAAGGCCTCAACGCTTTCAGGAGGAGAGGCCCAGCGGATACGTCTTGCGACCCAGATCGGCTCAAGCCTCATCGGTGTTCTGTATATTCTTGATGAACCGTCAATCGGACTTCATCAGCGGGATAACCAGCGTCTCATTGATACGTTGTTGTATCTGCGGGATCTGGGAAATACACTCATTGTTGTTGAGCACGACGAACAAACACTGAGAACTGCCGATTACATTGTTGATCTTGGCCCGGGAGCCGGTGTGCATGGCGGAACCGTTGTGGCAAAGGGAACGCCGGAAGAGGTCATGAAGGTAAAGAAAAGCCTCACCGGTCAGTACCTGGCAGGGACCCTCTCCATGGATATACCAGCTGCCCGCAGAACCGGAAACGGTAAAGCCCTGTTGTTGGAAGGTGTAACTGAACACAATCTGAAAGATGTCACCGTATCATTTCCGCTCGGCGTATTCACCTGTGTAACCGGAGTTTCAGGATCAGGGAAATCAACACTTCTTTCCGACGTGCTCTATCCGGCAGCATCAAATGCGCTCATGCGAACTCATTACACACAGGGAGCCTGTCGAACCATTTCGGGCTTCGAACATCTGGACAAAGTAATTAATATTGATCAAAGTCCCATCGGACGTACTCCGCGCTCAAATCCGGCTACCTATGTGGGGGTTTTTACCGCCATACGGGATCTCTTTGCAAATTTGCCCGAATCCCGTACCCGGGGGTACAAGCCGGGGCGATTCTCTTTCAATGTACGCGGCGGACGATGCGAAAACTGCCAGGGTGACGGAACCATCACCATCGAGATGAATTTTCTTCCCGATGTATACATCACCTGTGACGTCTGCCATGGACGGCGTTTTAACCGGGAGACTCTCGACGTCAGGTACAAAGGAAAAACAATTGCTGATGTTCTTGCAATGACCATTGAAGAGGCGGCAGAATTTTTTGCGCCCATTCCCTCAATAGCACGCAAACTTGAAACACTCCTCTCTGTCGGGCTCGGATACATCCAGCTCGGACAGTCAGCCCTGACCCTTTCCGGCGGAGAGGCGCAGCGTGTAAAGCTTGCAAATGAACTGTCCCGGCGCAGCACCGGCAATACGCTGTACATACTTGATGAGCCGACTACCGGTCTTCATTTTGCCGATGTCAAACAGCTTATGTCAGTAATTCACCGCCTGGTTGATCAGGGAAACACGGTAATAATGATTGAGCACAATCTCGATGTCATCATGCAGGCTGACCATGTACTGGATCTTGGACCGGAAGGCGGAATACGTGGCGGAACAATCATGGCTGCCGGAACACCGGAACACGTTTCAGAAGTGAAGAAATCCTGGACAGGCAAGTACATCCGTGAAATGATGGAACGGTCTACATGAGAGGGAAGGTTTATCTGTTTTGGGCAGTACTATGCGTCTCGATCGGATACATAGCACCGGCCGAATCAACTGAACCTGCCTCAAAGCGTATCGTTACCATCGAATCCGCAAAAAGCACCGAGTATATAAAACGGCCCGCTCCTGCGGTATCAGAGAATGAAACCGGGGAAGATTTGGCCGCCGGTACAAGCGAAGATATTGCTGAAACCCGGAAAATTGCAACGGATGATTCCGTAACGGATACAGGGGAACAGCCGCCCGTCTCAACCGGGGAACTCAGTGATGAAGTGATTCGTCTTCGCGGCAATGTTTCCATTGTCGTTACCGAGGGTTCCTCCATTTCCACTATCAAGGCAGACGATGTCATTTACGACAAACAGCGTGAGACACTCGATGCCCGGGGCAATGTTGTTTATGAGCATACTACCGGCGAAAGCGGTTTTCAGCGTTTTGAAGGAAAGGCGCTCCTCTTTGACATAAAAAACCAGGAGGGGGTTTTTCTGGACGGCATACTGACCCGTGACTCGGGCAAAAAAGAAGGGGATCCTTTTATTGTCCATACCGAGTTGACCGGCCGTGATACCAGCGGAACCATTGCTTTTAAAAAGGGAGTATTGACCACCTGTGACGATCCCGATCCGCACTGGTCAATCAGGGCAAGCCGGATATGGATGCTCCCCGGTAATGAGATCGCACTTTTAAACGGTCTTTTTTTTGTTGGTCCGCTGCCAGTTTTTTACATTCCGTTTTTTTACTACCCCGGTGACGAGATGATATTTCATCCGGTATTCGGGTACCGTAACCGTGAAGGGTATTTCATCCAGACAACCACCTATCTGTATGGACGGAAGCCTTTGCCTGAAAAAGATGACAAGGCAGAAACAACTTTTGCCGATTTTCTCCAGGGAGACATACTCAAGGAACAGCGACGGGAAGGTTTGTTTCTCAGGAACCTTGATGAAGACGCAAAAAATATCAATAAAAACTATTTCAAGATCATGGCCGATGCCTATTCATCACTCGGTTTTTTACTGGGTTTCGACGGATCGTATACCGGTTCGGGATATGTAAAATCATTCTCACTTCTCGGATCGATCGGATTCTCGAACACTCTTTATGAACCTTCTTCGGGTATCGCGTATTCAACGTATGATTCCGCAGGTGAGGAACACGACAATTCCGGCTATTTCTTCGGCAAGAAAGTTCCGTTCAGATACCGCACGGAAATGGCTCTGACTATGGACAAGAATCCGTTTCAGTTAAAGATTTCATTCCCCCTGGTGTCTGATCCGTATTACAAGGATGATTTCTATAACCGGTCCGAGGATCTGAACTGGTACAAGCTCATTTTTGATCAGGATGAGGAAGATGCGGATGCAGATGATACTGATATCGATGAGACATCCTATTCATTGTCGCTCAACGGTTCCATTCGTCCATCGCTGGTCAGGACAAAACCCTGGCTGGAAAGATTTTCGTTCAGCACAATCTCCGGATTATTCACCTTTAGCTCGAAAACCAACACAACGCTCAATGCTGAAGACAGTATATATTCACCGGAGCGGAAATTTTACTATCCGGAAATTTTTCGTCCGGAAATTCGCCTGTCCATGGGAGGCACCCTTTATTCATCATCCGGGAACACAATGACTGCTTCAGCATCAGAAAAAGGCGAAACGGGGAAAATCATCAACCCCTTTACAGACTCCGATTCAAAATCTGTACAGAGTAATGAAAACTCCGGGGACAGCACTGCAGAAGATGATATCGGGAGTACCGGTGTTGACCGCTTTATTCCTGATACCGTCAAGACAATTGAACCGTATCGTGCAATGACCGGAAACTTTTTTTCGGTTACCTGGGGCATTGATTCATCCTTTTTACATGAAACACGGTACAACGCAAGTGAGTGGGAAAGCAGTGCTGATATTGACTGGGGAGATTATGCCTCATTGTACAACCAGCTCATTGCTGATGCCAATTTGACCGGTTCATATTCCTATGATACCGATTTTCTGAAAATATCCAGCGCACTTTCCTTTACAGGGAAAGGCCAGAAGCACCCGTTTCTTTCTGATGTTGTTTATGATACAGAAGAAAAAAGGAATGCGGTAAAGAATACGGATTACACGGTAAGTGTATACAGTGTAAAGACGGTAGATTCAGCCATATTCAAACCGTTTCATCGTGACCCGTTTCTCCATCCGTTTTCCCTTTCCTGGAAATTCACCGGTGATCTCCTGCAGCGGAATTTTACCGGTACCGTGGACAATCCCGAATGGGACCTTGAACAGTTCAGGTGGAAGAGAAAATTCATTGATGTTTATGAAGCTTCCTCCGTACTGGGCGTTGCACTCGGTCCGCATGAACAGCGATTTACGTTTACAAGTAATCTGCCGCCTCTTCCGGATTCTTACAGCGGAGATGTGTATATGTCGTGGCTGTACGGAAACATGACCATGTCGACACGCTATTTCGAGAAAGAAACCGAAAACGAAACCGAACCTGAAAACAAATATGTATGGGAGCCTTTCAAGGCAAAAATTTCATGGAACATTCCGCCGGGAATAACCCTCGGACAGGAATATATATTCGACATTGAAGAGGAAGAAAACACCCTGCTCGATTTCACGGCCGGGTACAAATATCTTTCAGCATATTATACCATACTGAGAACAAAGCCATACCGCATGGAAGCAGGAACCGGCTGGGTAGAGGAAACGGGTGGTGAGAAGTTCATTCCCTCGGCTCTGGGACTCAAGTTCAATAATTCGTCTTCACCGTTTGAACTTGTCTCATGGAAGAACCGCATAGCACTTCAAACACGAGTTGTATCAAACCTGAAATTTGATCTGGTAAAACAGACGGAATCCTTTTTTACATTTTCACTGGAATTGACGCTGAAAATTCACGAGTTTCTTGACGTAAGTTTCAGTTCAACGAGTTCCAACGAGGTTATTGCCCGGTATTATCAGGATTTTATTAATTTGCCTGCACCCCTTCCAGGTGAAAAAAACGTTTTTGTGGATCTCTTGAAGTCTTTCAATTTTCTGGATATCCAGGATCGTAAAGAATCAGGTTTCAAGCTTCAAAGTCTCAATTTCCAGCTGACACATTACCTTCATGACTGGACCATGCATTTCAGGACATCCTTGAAACCGGAACTGAAAATAAGCGGATCAACATACCGGTATGAGTTTACTCCTCTGATATCGTTTATTGTCCAGTGGAAACCGGTTACCGATCTGAAAACTACCGTCAGGAGCGAAGAAGGAGTATTCTCGCTTAACGATCCGAAAAATGACGAGGAAATGGCCAGTTTTATTCCAAAGTAATGATGCTTGACGGTACCACAGTCTTCTATGTACACTCAGTGGAGAGGTTTATTTGGAAACAGGATACACGATTGTTGTTGGTAATCAGGATGCCTTGACCGGTTTGTGCGGGGTTAACGATTCAAATCTCAGGGTAATTGAGGATTTCCTTGGTGCCCCGGTAGTAACCCGTGGTAATGAATTGACGGTTGCATCTTCTGATCCGGAGACCTGCCGAAAATTCCAGCTTCTGGTTGACGCAGTTATGACTGAAACCACTTCTCCGTATGATTGTCCGGACTTGATTACCACAATACTGGACAGCCTCAAAACAGATGATCCTGAGAGCTATTCCAGGATATTTATTCATATCCCCCAGGCAATACGCAGGGTGTATCCCAAAACAATACATCAGGCTGAGTTCATGAAGGCTCTGGATGCTCATGAACTTGTCATATGTCTGGGGCCGGCCGGTACCGGAAAAACCTTTCTTGCCGTAGCACATGCACTGAAGCTGGTATTGACAAGACAGGTTCGAAAAATAGTGGTAACAAGGCCTGTTGTTGAGGCCGGTGAAAATCTTGGATTCTTGCCGGGCGATCTCGAACAGAAAATAAATCCGTATTTGAGACCCATTCGCGACGCAATTGAAGCATTATTGCCTTCGGATGTTTTACGGAAAATAGAAGATTCCTCCCTTTTGGAAGTGGCACCGCTTGCATATATGAGAGGAAGAAGTTTGAATAATGCGGTGGTACTGCTTGATGAAGCACAGAACACCACAACGGAGCAAATGAAGATGTTTTTAACTAGGCTCGGAGAGAATTCCCGTGCCATCATTACGGGAGACTGTACCCAGGTTGACTTGCCACACCGTTGCGAGTCGGGTCTTGTCTCCGCAAAGCGAATCCTTTCCGGTATTCCGGAAATTGCCATTCTCTCTCTGGGAACAGAGGATGTCGTTCGAAACCGACTCGTTCAAAAGATAGTACAGGCATATGAACACTACACAAACTGAAAAAAAACGGTTTCACGGATTACTGGAATTACCGCCGGACGGTAACGTGATAATCCTGTTGGGATCACTGTTCCTGCTGTTGGGTATTATCAGTTATTTCAGCACCATCGAAGTAAACGGACTCCGGCAGCTTACGCTTTCGGATTTTGAAACTGGACGGGTTGCGGAACGGGATGTTGTTACAAGCCGCGAGCTTTCTTATGTTGACGAGGAAGCAACCAGAATCCGTATGGAAGCAAGAAAAAAACTTGTCTCCGCGATATTCCGGTATGATGACAACATTACCAATGTCATGCTGGACAATTTCAGGGAAGGAATTGATCATCTGGAAATACTCCATGCAAAGCGGCTTTCCCGGCAGCAGTTCATTCTGGAATTCCAGCAGGAATATCCGGGCCTTTTTGACCAGAACCTGTTGTCTGAAATTCACGCTCTTCACAACTGGACTGATGTGTTGCGTACTTCAAAGAACGTATTCAGACAGTTGGTCAGTGAAGGAGTTACTGCATATCCGGAAGAAGGTATGGAACAATTCAATGCGAGCGAGATTGAATTGATTCATTCAAGGAAAGGACGGGATGAGAGTACGGTGACGCCCAAAGAAGCGGTTATCGTTCGCGACTCCCTTGAATCCTGGATTACAGAAACCCTGAAATACCTTCCTTCAAAGAATGTACCGGCATCCGTTGTTTACAGACTCATTAATCCCTTTGTCAAAGAAAACATCCTCTTTCAGCGTGAAGAAAGTGAAAGAAAAATGGATGCGGCAATACGGCAGGTTCCGCCTGTCATGGTGACCATACAGAAGGGACAGCGGATCATCAAACGCGGTTTTATTGTATCGGAAGAAAGCTTTCGTCAGCTTGAAGCATTGGCTCAATCGGGAGCACAGCTCAACATCCAGAAATTTCTGGCATCCCTCGGATGGCTGGTCTTCACCGGTATTATATCGCTGTTCCTTTATTCATCCATAATCATTGGAAGACATATCGATTTCCGTATGACCATAGTGCTGTCGATCTGTTTTGTACTTCTGTATCTGGTTGCTCTTTTGGCGAGAAAAACAGTAACTTTCTCTCTTCCCCTTGATGCAACGATATTGCTCCCTGCTGCACTGGTCAGCATGCTTGTTACCATTCTTGTAAGCAAACGCGTGGCCGTAATAAACTCGCTGGTCTGCGCGTTGGGGGTGTATATTGCATCAGATTTTGCAGTTGCCGGAGCATTTTACTCACTTTTTGCCGGAATTGCCGCAGCCGCAGTTATCCAGATTTCCGGGAAACGCATAGACCTGATCAAATCAGCATGTCTTATGGCAATCTTTCAACCCGTATTGATCTCGGTATTTTTATTGATCAATACGTTGACCAATCTTGATACATCAACATTGCTGTTTGCTGCATCTGCGAATGGATTTCTCAGCGGTTTGCTGGTTCTCGGATTCCTTCCGATCCTTGAAACAGTACTTAATACTTCAACGAGTTTCCGGTTGATTGAATTTTCCGACCTCAATTCGCCAATCATGAAAAAAATGCTTCTTTCCGCTTCAGGAACCTACAACCATTCAATCATGGTGGCAACGCTTGCGGAAAGCGCCTGCAGGGAAATTGGCGCTGACTCATTGCTTGCCCGGGTAGGGGCCTACTATCATGATATTGGCAAAATGGATCAGAGTGAATATTTTGTCGAAAACCAGACAGACCACAACCGCCACGGTGACATCAATCCACGTCTCTCTGCAACGGTCATACGGAGCCATGTGAAACAGGGAGTCGAAAAAGCACGCCAGATGCGGCTGCCCCGGGAAGTTATTGATATAATATCAGAGCATCATGGCAACAGTCTCATCAGCTATTTTTACAACGAGGCGGCAAAAACAAATGATGGTGTCGATCCTGAAGATTTTACCTATCCGGGAACACCGCCAAGAACCCGTGAATCTGCTGTTGTCATGCTCGCGGATGTAGTTGAGGCGGCATGCCGCACACTCGAAAAACCCTCCGTGCCGCGGCTTGAGAAGTTCATTGATGAGCTTTTTACGCACAAGATCGAATCGAAGCAACTGGATAACTGTGATCTGACGTTCCGTGAAGTGGGTATAATCAAGAAAACATTCCTGAAAATACTTGCCGGATATTATCATTCACGCATTGAGTATCCGAACCAGAAAGAATCCTCTGAAGGAGAAACAGCCGGTGATTCGGATGCCCAGAATACACGTGCTTCACGGAAAGATACTCCCGCCTCCGGACGGGGAAGGAAAAAAGCTGCCAATGTCTAACAGTATTGCTGTATCCTGCCATGAAAAGACGGAACAACCGCTCTGGATGAACCATGTCGAGGATTTTGTCAAACAGGTGCTTGAACACCTGTCCCTTGACCACTGGGAACTTTCAATCCTCTTTTGTTCAGACCCCTGTATCGCCGAGCTGAATAAGAGATACCGGGATATTGACGGTCCTACCGATGTGCTTTCATTTGAACAGGGGGATGAATATATAGACCAGGAAGAAATAACCTGGTTTACGGCGGGTGATCTGGTCATCAGTCTTGATTCATTGGCGCATAATGCAGAGCGTTTTGCCGTACCCGTAAATGAAGAACTGAAAAGGCTTCTGATTCATGGTATCCTTCATCTTGATGGATTCGATCACGCAACAAATGATGCCGGAGAAGAGATGCTCATTTTTCAGGAAAAACTGATGGATTCTTTTTCTTCAGTCAGGATTATAAGGGAATAGTGAATGGGGTATTTCAGGAATATTTTCAAAAGACGAAACACCAGCGCCGATACCGCATTGCATGAGAGTATCGAGGAATCTCTCAACGATGAGAAACGTGACATGATTCGGGGAATAGTTGATCTTTCGGAAACATCGGTAAAAGAGGTCATGGTTCCCAGAATTGATGTGGATTTCATTCCAATTGAAACAAATGGCGAAGATCTGATCGGAAAAGTAACCGAAAGCGGTCATTCGAGGTTTCCGGTATATCGGGATTCAATAGACAATGTTGTCGGCATTCTCTATGTAAAGGATCTTTTGTCGCTGCTGAACAGAAAAGAAGACATTGATCTGGAAAAAATAGTGCGTAAACCCTTTTTTGTTCCGGAATCGAAACGAATTGATTCATTGTTGCGGGAATTCAAGCGTCGCCATGTACATATCGCCATAGCGATTGATGAATACGGCGGAGTGTCGGGTATTGTCTGCATGGAAGACATAATCGAGGAAATCGTAGGCGATATCCAGGATGAGTTTGACAATGAACGTGAAGACATACTCCCTCTGGGAGACGGAGTATGGCTCTGTGACGCGCGAATGAGCATTGATGAGCTTGATGACGTCTTCGCCGGTGAAATCGGTGATGATGAAGAATTCGAAACGCTCGGTGGATTTGTTTTTGATCTTTTTGGCAAAATCCCCGTAAAATACGAAAAAGTATCCTGGAAGAACTTTGATTTCATCATTCAGGATATGGAAGGTCACAAGATAAATACGGTCAAGATCGTACTTAAAAAGGACGGATAGCCATGAAAAAACAGGGATTATTCATTGTTGTGTATCTTATCGCCGCTTTTTCCCTGTTTGCAGATCCGGTCTCACTGGCATCAAAAGCCCGTGAAGAACAGTTTAATGAGGACTGGTATACAGCCATCGAGTATTACCAGGAAGCCCTGCGGGAAAATTCGTCTTTTCTTGTCGCTGAACACGGCCTTGCAGAGTGTTTCTATTCCCTCGGTGAGTATGAACAGGCGCTTGTGCATGTCACCAGGGCGCTCAAACTGAAAAAGGATGATCCTGAATTTCTCAATCTTCAGGGTTTTATTTTTATCGGACTCGGAGATATCTCTGCTGCCTCCGGAATATTTTCCCGTGTGTTGTCCCTTCGACCCAATGACATACGCGCCCGTTTCGGACTCGCAGAAATAGAAATACATACCGGAAGACTTTCCTCCGCTACCAGTCTTTACCGTGATGCCCTGACCAGAAATCCGGAAAACAGAAAGGCGTTGCTTTCATTGGCTGTTTTGAGCCATGAAACAGGTAATACGGAACTTGCCCGTCAATATCTTGAACAGGCGCTTCGATATCATGGCGAAAATCCGCAGGTTTTTTATTTTGCCGGATATCTGGCTGTTCAGGATGGCCGTCTGGACGAAGCAGAAAAGTATGCCCGACGGGCCTTGTCCTTGCGCAACGGATATGATGCTGCCCGGGAACTTCTTGCCATTATCCTGTACCGGTCCGCCCGTTTTTCGGAAGTAGTAGCTGTTTCCGAAGAACGTATTGCCGGCGATCGCAAGAGGGCAAGCGCCTGGTATATGAAAACGCTGGCTCTTGAAAAGAACGGCGCATATGAAGAAGCAATTAAAGCCGCCCGTACCGGTCTTGAGGTTTCCCCTGAAGACGATATACTCCGTGCGCTTCTCGAGCTGATCATTATTGAACAGCTGCCATTTGAAGATCAACGCAGGAAAACATGGAGTGCATGGCATGTTGACCGGGCAAAACGGTTCCAGCAGCAGAATCTTGCCGATCAGGCTCTCTTTGAATACCGCAGTGCTTTAAGAATCTATCCCGATGATGCGCAAACACGATATTTATATGCGAAGCTGCTTCTGGCACACGGATATCCTGCACAATTTTTGTCGCAACTCGAGTTCATCCAGTCGCTGGGTAAAAGTACAACAGCCATTAATGACGCGGTGGAATCCTATGGCCGGCTTCTTTCAACCAGTGTACACAGAATCTGGAAAATTGAACCCCTGTATCTTGAGAAGGGGCATACAAAAATCGGCCTGTTTTACCGTAACGAAGCATCAAATATCCAGCATCCTGATTCGGAACGGATTTGTACCCATATGCTCTCACGTTCATTTGCCTATAATCCCCGTTTTGTAGTTCATAGCGCCGACAAACCGGTTCAGTCATATTCAGACGCATATCGCATATCCAGGCAGCGTGGAGATGACTATTTTATTCTGTTAACCTACAGCGAGAATGAACGGGATACACGTCTTCGAGCCGAAGTCCACGTGTCCTCAACCGGGTCTCTTGCTGATACCATTTCAGTATTCAGAACGGGTAATGACCGATTCCCCAATGCGCTCAGGAGAATGACGCAAATGCTTTCCACGGTTTTTCCCCTTCGCGGAATCATTATTGCACGACATCAGGGTGATGCCGTTATAGATATCGGTCTGGTGGATGGTGTAAAAAAAGATCAGGTTTATGACATTGTAGACGTACCGGATGTCCGGATTGCCGGAAATGAAATAGGGCTTTCTTACGCCAAAGATTCAATTCTGGGAACCATATCCATTACGGAACCGGACGAAGAAGTTGCCCGGGGAAAGATATCCCGTTCAGGATTTTATGACCGCATCAACAGCGGTGATGCCGTTATACTGGTGCCGGAGAAGGAAGAAACCGATGAGCCGGATGAATCCGGAAAAGGACAAACCTCACCGGCACTTTTCAGATTGATCCGTCAAATACGTTAGGGTATGGCAACCATTCTTTCAAGCGTATACTGGATCCATTCACGGGACTGGTTGTAGTAACGATCCTGTGCAAGCAGAAATTCAAGCAGCGCCTGATGATAGTTGCCGGAAAAGAACTGAGCCTCACCGATATAGAATCGTGCCCGTGCCACAGTTGACGGGGTACGCCTTATTGAAAGAAAACGTTTAAGTTCCATTATTGCAGCGTCCCAATGACCGGGAATAAAAGAACCTGCAAGAATTGTCCGCAGTGCCAGTTCCTCTCCGCCGGTATCGCTTTCTGCATCGATGGTAAACAGATACGGTATTCGTTCCTTCTGCCGATTTTTTTCGGATGATTCGACAATATTTCGTATCATGCGTTCAGTATCCCGGGAAAACATAACGGGATTCTGATGCACGCTGTTCCCCGGATTGAGCCAGGGAAGCGGCATGGCTCTGAGGGGGGGCAAGGTGCCTCGGTCGAGTTTTGAAAAACGGGATGAAACCTCAACCGGTAACCGGTTGGTATTCTCTCCGGGCATGAAATTGACTGTACCCGAACGGATGGACTCTTCTTCAAGAACCGCGTAGTAATAGGGAATGCCCGGAACGGGATAATCAACAAAGGGCGTACCGTCATCTTTGAGCGTTGCGGCAACTACAGCAGTAACAAGGCTGGTTATACCGGTAAACGGGGTATTCGAACGGTACAGCACAAGATTCTTTCCGGAACGGGCAGAATTCCATCGGGTAATAACCGCATCATTGCGCGTAACGGCTTCAAATCCGGAAATTTGTACCGGAGCAGGAGGCTTTTCTGTGACGATGGTAACAGGAACAAGCATTGAATTGCTGGCAGGAAGAAAGAATTCGTAGGCAGCTCCGGTATGGTCAACCGAAAGAATTGCATAGTAATAACTGCCATCCGTATCCACGGTATCAGTACAGGATGATTCAGTATACGGAAATTCAGCAACACGTTCTACAGACAGATAATTCGCTGCAGTAATCGGTCGGTCAGAGCGAAGCAGAACACTGGTTCCCCGTATTTCGGGTGCCGGTGTCCAGCTGAGTGTAACGGTGTTTCCATCAACAGAAGCCGATAGTGAGGAAACAACCGGGGGCGGGGGTACGTCACGATCCATGTCCGAATATTCGTCGGCAAAAATGGGGAAAAGGGCACAGAAAAGCAGACAAAGAAGGGTTGTTTTTTTCACACACTATCTCCTGATTTCCATTTTCGCAGTTAATTGATGATTTGACAAGATAATTTCTTTCCCGTATGCTAAGGCATGTTTGTTTCAGTAGTACTTGATCCCGGCGGGGAAGAATCCGCGCGACACCTTGCGGAAGTGCTTGCTTCTTACGGGTTTGAAAAAGCCCAGCGAGCCTGTTGGGAATCTGCAACAATCAATGACAAGACGCTGTCAAAACTTAAACAGGATATTGACCGGGTAACCGATTATTATGATGCGGTTCGTCTGTATCAGTTTCCTGTAGACGGCGCGTTTGCGGTTACTTTTCTCATGAAGAAGAGCTGGAAACGTATTGTAATCAAACCACCGGTTGGCGGTTCCCGTACAGCCCGATAAGGAGAAACCTGATGATTCTCGAAGAATTCAAGGGACCTATTGCCGAGGTGAAGGCACAAATACTCGAAGTCTGGGGGCGTCTTTGACCCGGATCATATTCGTAAACTGATAGCGGAGAAAGAAGCGTTCAGTTCCACCGAAGGTTTCTGGAACGACCAGAGAAAAGCCGAAAAAACAATGTCAGAGCTTCGTGCCCTCCGGAACAGGATAGATCCCTGGGAGAAACTGCTCACTGATGTACAGGATCTCGAAGCTCTCCACGAGCTTGCCGTCGAAGCGGCAGACGATTCAATGATTCCTGAAATAGAGTCATCGCTTGATTCGGTAACGCAACGTTTCGAGAAACTTTCAATAGTAAACATGATGTCCGATGAGGTTGACCTCAATGGCGCCTATTTGACCATCCATGCCGGAGCGGGAGGCACCGAGGCCTGTGACTGGGCACAAATGCTTTCACGGATGTATGTGCGCTGGGCCGAGCAACGGGGTTACAAAATCGATACAGTTGATATGCTCGAAGCCGACGGCGGCATCAAGTCGGTTACCCATCAGATTACCGGCGATTATGCCTTCGGTTATCTCAAGGGAGAAGCGGGAGTTCACCGTCTCGTACGAATCAGTCCTTTTGATTCTGCAGCCCGGCGTCACACTTCTTTCACATCGGTATATGCGTTTCCCGTTCTGGATGATACAATAGAAGTTGAAGTTCGGCCTGAGGATCTGCGTGTCGATACCTACCGCGCAGGTGGAGCCGGAGGGCAACACGTCAACAAGACTGACTCGGCGGTGCGTTTTACCCACCTGCCGACGGGAATCGTAGTTGCCTGTCAAACGGAGCGAAGCCAGTTGATGAACCGTCAAACGGCCATGAACATGCTCAAGGCCCGGCTCTATGAATACTACCGGGAACAAAAAGAGCAGGAGAACATGAAGTTTGCCACAGAGAAAAAGGATATCTCCTGGGGAAATCAGATCCGGTCCTATGTATTTCAGCCGTACACCATGGTAAAGGATCACCGGACAAAACATGAGTCCGGTAACATCCAGGCCGTCATGGACGGGGATCTTGATCCGTTTATGGAAGCCTGGCTCAACATGAAATGGAAGGGGATACCCCTGGAAGGAGATGAGGACGATCTATGATCGCCATTATTTGCCGTTCAGCACATCTTGCCTCATCAATCGCAGACATGCTCCCGTTTGAACATGCCCGGCAGTACACACCGGAGGCAGAAACAGATGCAGGAACATGGCTTGCATCGCTTCTTTCTGCCAGAAACATCTCGGTAGTTTTTTATGAGCCGTCATTTTTCATTGATCCGGCACCGTATCGAAAAATCAGCCCGGCTACCCGGTTTATCGTTGTTGCAGGCCCTGGTGAAGAACCTGACGGGATCCGCTCACTTTCGTACGGTGCTTCCGCTTTTCTGGGAAAGCCGGTTGATGAATCTTCGGTGCACGGAGTTTTCAGGCTTGTATCCTGCTGAAAAATCTTTTAAACGCGTACTGTTCATCTTTCTCCTGGCCGCAGCTTTTTCCGTCAAGCCGACAGCCGAAGAACAGTTGCAATGGGTTCTCGCAGCTGAAGCCTTCAAACTGGAGAATGTTCCTGAAATTCATGCGGAATACGCCAAAACAATTCCGCTCATGCTTCTTTCCCGTCTGGGGCGTATCAGTTCCCGAAACACACCGAAAGAAGAGATACGCTCGCGAAAAATACAGGAACTGCAGGATGACCGGATGAAACTGTTCCTGGAACGGAACGAGCTTGTCAGAAAATCCGACTCACTCATCCTGAGTGACAATACCGGGCAGAATATCAGGAAACAGCGTCGTGACATTTCCAGTCAGATAAACGAGAAAGAACTGCAGATAGCTGATGTTGAACAGCAAATTGCAGCAATTGAAGCATCTGACGAAGATTCCGGCAACGAACTCAGAAATTTGGCATTGTGGAAGGCCGGCAAGGAATTATACATACGAAATGACGGTATATCGCTTTCCCGCTCCCTTGCAAAGGACGGTATCTCGGGACTCATTCACGGAACCATTGAAGATATTGGCGGTTATTTCATCGTTTCTGTTTCGCTTGATACCGGCTATGGCAATACACAACCTGTTCTTGTTCGTGAAGCCATGCCCTATGATGATCTGCAGGACATTCTGTATCGCATAAACCGGGCGCTTCTTCCCCAGCTTTCAAACAGAACTCCTGTATCGCTCCAGCTTTCAGTAAATCCACCGGAAGCAAGCGTCTTTATTGATGAACGTCTTGTAGTGGATCATACAGAACCTGTAATTGTTTTTTCCGGCGAGCACAGTATTCAGGTTACCGCCCCGGGGTTTGATTTTGCGGAGAGAACTGCTGTCTTTGATACGCAGGACCGGTATACCATCAAGATATCACTGGACAAAATATCCACTGTTCAGGTTGCCTTTGACACCGAAACGCAAAGTGCAGACGTGTATTTTCAGACAAAACATTTCGGGACCACCGCTCTTGTCGCGGAACTTCCGGCTGAAACACTTATTGGCGAAGCCATGCATGGAGATATAAAAACGTATTTCCTGTACCCGCACGACGATACGGCAATTCAGGAAACCCGGTCAATGATCATTCCGCTTAACCGTCAGAATACGGAACAGCGCATAGAGAAACAGCGCAGAATACTGTACTGGTCACTGGGGCTCCTGTATTGCTCATTGCCTTTTTCCATGCTTTCACATGGAATCGCGCAAAACAAGTCGCGCGCTTATGAGGACGGAAGAATAAGCGGAACACAATCGCAGCTTGACGAGATAAACCGCTGGCTGCTGGTATCAGACATTACGCGGGGTGTCAGTATTGCACTCGGAGCAAATGTTCTTTTTCAGTTGGTACGGTATCTGATTGCGGCAGATCAGACCATTCCGTCTTATGCTGTTGAACAACTTGAGGAGTAACGCTTTTATGGCAAAAAAATCATTCTCGGAAAACCTGAAAAATCTTTTTTCCGTGCACCGGCAGCTGGATGAATCCTTTTTTGAGGAACTGGAAGACAGTCTTGTTGAGGGTGATATCGGTGCAAAAACAGCAAACGCGTTCGTTGATGAACTTCGCAAGGTCTGCAAAACCGGGAATATTACGGAAAGGGATGATATCCGCGCGGCAATGACTGCTCTTTTGGCTCCCTGGGTTCGTGAAATCAGTCTCGCCGTTCCGCCGGGAAAACTTTCAATTTTCATGGTTTTCGGGGTTAACGGTGTAGGGAAGACGACTACGGTTGCAAAAATGGCTTCGTATTATGCAACAGCAGGAATCTCCCCGATAATTCTCGCTGCTGCAGATACATTCCGTGCCGCCGCGATTGAACAGCTCCAGTATCATGGCGGGAAAACTGGCTGTCGTGTTGTGGCGCTGCAACATGGCGCGGATCCGGGTGCCGTTGTCTATTCTGCAGCAGATGCCGCCCGTGCCGCCGGAGGAGGGCTTGTTCTTGCCGATACTGCCGGAAGGCTTCACAACAAGGAGAACCTTGTTCGTGAATTACAGAAAATTGACCGTATTGGAGCAAGCCGCGCAGATGAAGGATGCTACAAAAAGATACTGGTGCTTGATGCAACAACCGGACTTAATGGACTGCGCCAGGCTGAGGTATTTCATGAACATATCGGCATAGATGCATTGGTTTTAAGCAAATACGATTCAACTGCCCGGGGCGGTACCATTATCAGCGCGGGGAAAGAACTGGGAATTCCTGTCGCGTTTGTCGGAACCGGAGAAGGATACGGAGACATTGAACCTTTTGACGCCCGGAAGTATCTCGCACAATTTACCGGTGGTGAAACATCTTGAACCGGGGAATATTCTGTTGCACGCTTACAATCTTTTTTCTTGTTTTTCTTTCCGCTGCGTGGGCGCAGGCAGGCTATTCCTATGCCGGACTGGATGGAGTAATACTCAGTAATGACAATGTCTGGTATTACGAGGAAATGGATCCTCTTGGACGTCCTTCGGAAGCGATACGATGGGAAAACGGCAAAATATCAGAAGAAACCTCCTGGGTATACCATGGAGACAGCCAGAAAGTTTTACGTTCGGTCATCACGGGAAGAAAACATATCATCGAGACAGAATATGATCTTCATGGTAACATTCTGTTCGTTCGAGAAACGGAAAAACAGGAATCAGGAGATAATACAACGGAGCAGGAAAACCGTGTTCCGGATGAAAAGATTATCAGATATACATACGATGAACGGAATCGTCTCCGGAAGTCTGTAAAAACGGAAGGGGACGTTCTGGTAGCCACGCATTTTGAATACCGCGACGACGGTTCTCTTGCGGAAAAAATGGTGTTTCGTAACGGATCGCTTTCACTGCGCACGGTGTACCGTGACGAGGAAAACTGGACCGAAACAGTGTATCATGATGAACAACCTCTTCTGACTGTTGTTTTTGAGGATGGACAACGAAAGAGAATGCAGTATGAAACATGGTAATGCCTGGATACAATATGTCGCTTTTCGTTTTGGAGCAGCAGACTCACGCGGCCGTTCGGCCCTGACCAGCGCGTTGTCGGCTGCCGGCATCGCGTTCGGCGTAACTGCGCTGATAGTCATCCTTTCCGTAATGAACGGCTTTCAGATGGGATACATTGAAAGCATTCTTGAGGTAAGTTCATACCATGTTCGCATTACCGGTGAACTGAATGATATGACACGGGTATCAAAAATTCCTGGAGTCAGGACGGTTATTCCTTTTACTGAAACACAGGTTCTTGTTCAGGGAAATCATTCCCGGCAGCGGGGCGCTCTTCTCAGAACAGTCCCCGCCGACCTTCCCGAACGTGATCAGTCTTTCGCGTCTTCCATTGAGATTGTCCGTGGCTCGTTTTCCCTGCATGAGGCAGGATCCGTGGTACTTGGCGCCGAGCTTGCACGGGGCCTCGGAGTATCAGTCGGCGATTCTGTCATGGTTGTTGCTGCCTCAGGTTCCTCAGAAACGGCACTGTTCCCGGAAAACAACATATTGACGGTTACCGGTACCGTCAAAACCGGATATTACGAAATAGACAGTACCTTTGCCTTTATTTCACCGGTATCGGCGGGAGGTTTTACGGATCCTTCTGCGACAATCTGGGGCGTAAAGCTGTACGATCTGAATGATGATGCACGTTTCGCCGCATTGCTTGAAAAGGAAATGCCAGAAGCCTCTGCGGATACCTGGAGAAATTATAACCGTTCTTTTTTTGGTGCTCTGCGGGTTGAAAAAACCATGCTGTTGTTTCTTGTCATTCTCATTTTTCTTGTGGTCATGGTAAACATTTATCATGCCATGAGACGCGCAGTGTATGAACGTCGTGAGGAGATATGTGTTTTGACTGCTCTCGGCAGTACCCCGCGTGCAATACAGAAAATATTCATTTTCAACGGGCTGTC
>CAZQEF010000002.1:0-4300 GCA_964592325.1 uncultured Treponema sp.
GAACATAGCTCCATTCTTCCTGGGGAACAACCCGGGAAACACCTTTCAGGTTTTCAACAACCTGTTTCCGCTGTTCATACGAAAGAAAAGGAAGCCGTTTGTGCATGGCGATGGCAGAGTCAGTCAAAAGACCGATGGTTACTTCTCCGAGCTTTTCCGCTTCGTTAAGAATGTTGATGATGCCGGGATGGATTATGTCTCCGGTCATGCCCAGATATACAGATTTCATGCGAACCTCGGTATGGGTGTATTATCACGCACATAATACCCGTTAGCATGATCTTCAGCAATAGACTCTTCTTTATTTCGTATCGGTGTGGTATCCTGTTGCAGACATGATCCATATCGAATTTGCCGGTATTCCCGGATCAGGGAAATCATTTCTCTGTGCATCAATCGAATCGATTCTTCGTACCAACGCAATCCCCGTTGTCACGGTCCCACGCGAACTGGCTGAAAAAAAACTGTTCTTCAGGATTATCGGTAAATTCTCAACAGTTGTACCGCAAGTATTTCTCCACCCACTATGGACCATTCGCATTCTGCTCACCATCATCCGTTCGCGGCAGAAAAGCGTAAAGGGCGTAGCCCGGTCATTTTTTACCATCGCACAAATCAGCGGAATGATTACCAAATACCGCAAATCGGATGTATGCCTTGTTCTTGATCAGGGCAGTGTACAGGCTATTTTTACCCTTCTTTATGAATCAAAAGGGGATCCCGGACTAAACATGGAATCCCTGCTGCCGGTACCGGATATACTGCTCGAAACCGACGGAGACGATACCGTTCTGTTGTCACGTCTGGCAACCCGTTCCGGAAAACAGAGCCGTATTGAATCAGATGGACTCAATGGCATAGAACAATCACGGGATATTTTCAGTCGTATTCATGAATCCTCATTCTATACCGGAATTCCTTTGAGGATATGTGTTCCCGATGAGCGAACTGATATTGATATTACCGGCATTGCACAACAAATACTCGAGAGGATATCAAATGATCTACCGTAAGCGTCCGAAAATCGGCATTTTTACCCGGCCCATAGACAAGGGAACAAGCGGAAGCGGTCATCATCTTCACGAAATGGTACGTACCATGCTCGAGCTGAACAGAGCGCAGGATCTGTTTGATTTTTCACTGATTCACTACGTAAAAACTGACCGTGATATCTATCAGCAGGCAAATGAAATCATCATTCCGCGCAATCCGCTTGCAGCTGCGCGTGTGCTCAAACCATATCGTTTCGATCTGCTGCATCACAGTCCGCTTACCATTTTCTCTCCGCTGGCCGGACTCCCGGCAAAACGTGTTGCTACCATACACAGCGCAGAACCCAATATCATTCCCCAGTATTATACGCTTGCAGAGCGTGCGCATGCCAGATATATCAAACCCGTATACGCACGCAAAATGGATCACATTTTTACGGTAAGCGAAACAAGCAAAAAGTATTTCATGGATAACTGGAGCGTACCGGGAGAGAAAATCTCGGTATGCTACAATGCGGTCGACAGTTCTTACCGCAAACTGGATACTCCGCTCACCGTACATGACAAATTTTCAATACGCAAGAGATATGTCTATCATGTAAGCAAGTACTCAATGAGGAAAAATCCCGAATGTCTGCTTCATGGGTTTGCCGAGCTTTCAGGAAAGGCAGGCATGAGTGATGTACAACTGGTGATCTCGGGAAGTGGATGGAATAATCCCGATGTACATTCGCTTGTACATGAATATGGCATACACGGGAAAGTGCTGTTTACCGGCTTTACCGAAGAAAGCGACGTCGTTGAATTGTATAACGGCGCGAGTGCCTTTCTTTTCCCGTCCCGGGCGGAAGGATATGGCATGCCCAATATTGAAGCTATGGCATGCGGATGTCCGGTAGTTACAACACGGTCCTTCGCAATACCTGAAATTGTAGGTGATGCGGCTCTTCTTGTAGATGATCCCGACGATTACCGGATGCTTGCAGATTATGCCTTTCGCATACTGACGGACGAGAACACCCGCGCATCACTTGTTGCAAAAGGATTTGAGCAGGTTACACGGTATTCCTGGGAAAAAAGCGCGAAAACCGTTCTTGATACGTACACACGCATTCTCCCGGACGAGCGCAGGTAATTCAGATATTCACAAGGTTCAGAATTGATTCCACCCGTGCATCAATTGTCTTCACCTGTTCGTGATAGTGCTCAAACGCATTCCTTACCATACGCATGCGTTCCTTCTCGTCGGACAAATATATATCAACCTTTTCAACAAGATCTGATCCGTCCCATTTGATCGGCACATAAGTCTCATTCGGAACAAAGATATCGGGCCACGTTTCGAGATGCGACATGTCGGGCTTTATGAGGAGACTGCCGTTCAGTACTGCTTCAAAATCTCTGAAACACACTTCTCCCCAGCCAAAAGGGCTCAGCGTTATTTTACTGTTCTGGATTTCGCGGTTGTACTGATTCTGGGATACTTTTCCGACCAGAAAGCGTGTATCAGAACCGATTGCATCCAGCATCAAGGTTCGGTGATGGAGCATGGTAGGCCTTTTGGGTCCGCCCCAGCGTGCATTAACCGCGAATTCGCCGGTATTCTCCGGAAACACATTGCGGGACAGCACCGGATTCTTATGAAAAGGCTTTGCCGCTTTGGCACCAAAAGCCCGTGACAGTGCAACCGCAGAGCGTTGCCGCCATTTCAGTTTCGGGAAATCACCCACACCGATATTCCACGAAATCGCAAGCTTGTCGAGCAATGCCGGATCACTGACAACCTGTCTCTCGCGATGATCCGGATCCGCAATTCCGTATGTACTGTGCGATTCTTCAGTAAACAGTTCATCACCGTACATGTTCCGTTGATACTGTGTTTTATCCCTGAACAGACTCTTGTTGAAGAAGCGGTCAACAAACGGCAGTACTTCCGGCCGCAGTATGCCGCCGCCCGCATTACCGTTAAAAAAGAATACAATCCGGTATTTTTCGCGTAAACGGATGAGCAAATCCATATCTACGCAATCTGGTTTCAAAAACCAGCGGTCCATGAATAGAACGGTATTCTTGTCCCTGTCAAGACAATAATCCGGAGAATTCGTAAACGAGAATATGTTCCTGTATTTTGAAAACAAAAACGGCTTCAGGCTGTGAAAGAGACTGATCCGGTCATAAAAAGACAATACCGTTATTTTCATTGGTCAATACTCTCCCTGATCAATTTCTCAAGATATTCCGCCTGTGCCTCTTTTGAATACTCTTTTTCGATAATCCGGCGGGCCGCTCGGGAAATCCTTTTTCGCAGATCGACATTGGCGAGTTTTCTGACAGCGGCAGCAAGCAGCAGAACATTTGCTGAAGGAGTCAGCAACCCTGTTTCCCCGTCAGTAATCAGTTCGGCAAGTCCGGGATGATCAAAAGCGACTACCGGAACTCCAACGGCCATTGCTTCCTTGACGATATTTGGAATTCCGTCCGTATCACCGCTGCTGGATTCTACATTGGTTGCGAGAAACATGTCGGCATCTCTCAGCCGGCTGGACATGGTTTTCTGATCGATCCATCCGGTAAATTCGACTTGATCAACAACGCCCGCACTGTCAGCCTTGCTGCGAAGTGCACCAGCAAGAGGTCCGTTGCCTGCAATGACCAGCCGGTATTCCTGTTCAGTTTGTAATAATTCATGCAATGCCTCAATGGCATAGTTGAATCCTTTCTTCTCAACAAGACGTCCTGCGCAGAAAAGGGTAGTATGCCCGGATGTATTTTTTCCCTCTGCTTCAAAAGGGAAAGTGTTCAGATCAATTGCAGAGTGATACACCCTGATCCTGTTTTCCGGGAAACCGAGTGAAACAAGACGGTCCCTGAATGCCGAACAAACAGGCAGAAAAAGATCTCCTTTCTTTTTAAGCAGCTCGTATACTGCGGGTTTTCTGCGAAGATACGAACTGATATCAGAACCCCGGAAAGAGCTTATTACCGGACCTTTTACGATTCCTGTTTTTCGCAACACGAGACCCATGTTGCCGAGATATCCGAACTGGCAGTGTATTGCGTCAAATTGATCTTTGCGTACCGGGAACCATACAAGGGGAACAAACAGGGTACTGAAGTCATGATGAACAAAAAGCGAAGACAACAGTGTAAAGAAGGCTGCCGGCCTTGAGATGAGAAAAAAAGGCAGAATACACAGCCAGCGGATAACCGTCAAAATTTTAAATACTGAAGTACCATAATACACAACACCATGTTCTCCGTATACCTTCGGTGAACGGGGACCTTTTGCCTTTTTACAAAGAACGGTA
>CAZQEF010000002.1:4310-13842 GCA_964592325.1 uncultured Treponema sp.
GGTAATGTGTATGCCCCTATCCAGAAGTCCGTCAACAAGGTTCTTTATGAAAACCTCCGACGGGCTTGGCCAGGTATTGGTCAGTACAAGCAGTTTCATGTACTCAGCTCCCTGTATCCGGACATGGCCCCTTCGAATTGTTCTGTCCAGTCAAAGGTCAGTTCAGGAACCCGGGATACACAAAGGGAGCGCAAATGACGATAGTATTCAACATCAGTTATTGCCCGTTCTACCATATCGGTCATTTGAGCAATATTATCCGGCTCAAAGAGAAGCTCGGGATACTTTAAGAGATCAGGAAGTCCTCCGACAGCCGAGGCTATCACCGGACATCCGGTATATATGGCTTCCAGGACGGCATCAGGCCATGCATCATACAGTGTTGGATATACCATGAGATCCGAATCGGCAAAGTAGGAAAACGGATTTACATAGCCGGTAAAGATAAACATATTCTCAAGATTTCTGTTTTTTATTTCCCTGAAAATTTCAGACTTGTTGTTTGTACGACCCAGCACGTATATTTTTAACCCGATGAATCCCCGATTTCGGAGCTCCTCCATGAGTCGTATTACTGAATGAAATCCTTTTGATGTGGCAAGCGGACCGACATACACGAGGTTTTTCACCTTGTCGGACCTGTTTTTGCTGCGCCATTCCGGTGAAAAACGCCGGGAGCCGATATTTCCCGGAATAACAACAGTTTTTGACAATGGACATCCTGTCCTTGCAAGAAAGATTTCCCGATCACCTTCATTCTGTATCGTGATACGTTCCGCATGACGTGCAATTTTCTTCTCACGGTATGCCTTTTTCATGATGTAAAAGAATGAACCGCACCGTTCCTTTATGGAAAATCCGCTGTGCTTTGCAAGAATTCCCGCACGGGTAATATCATTGCACCGTATGGCATAAAAAAGTTTCGCTCCCGTTTTTTTCTTTAAATAGAGTGCGGCAGACAGATTCATGTCGCTGTGAATGTGTATCCATTCGGTATCGGCTGTTTTTTTCAGTATTTCCCTTTTCATGCGTCGCAGCATGAAAAAGAGTACTAACGAAGCCGGAGGGAATTTCTTCCGGGTATAATTTACCGGAACACCAATTTTCTCAAAATGAACGGGCTGATAGTCAAGATACGTATTCATGAGTACCCGGACCGTATTTCCCCGTTCTGCAAGCGATTCCAAAAGTTCAAGATACCGGCGGTTTGCCCCGGTGCGTATTTCATTATTGATAAATATCCCGAGAATTATCATGAATCAGTTCCTTTGTTGTAAAGAATTCTCCAAAATGGATTAAAAAAACGTTTTTTTACATCACGGAAAACATATTCTCCGCAGGGATTCCAGGTATGGGTGGCAACTGCACCTATTTCTTTCTCGGGATATATCGTGAGAAAAGGAGTCTCACGATATTCAAGAGTTGTGAGTCGTTCGATACGGTTCAGTACAACCCGCTGTCCATAATCATCCTTGCTGTATTGCGCGGGTCGGACAGGAAAACCGTTGCTGTCGTGATACACCTTTCCTGCCATCCTGCTTCTTTCACGACCGGTTATAACCGGATTTCCGGGCAGGGGAGTCCAGTTGACAGATGGAAATTCATTGCTGTAAAAGGCAAAAAGGGAATCATTCATGCCGAATTCGCCATTCGCCATGGACACAAACAGGAACCATGTATTTCCGTCATGATAAAGCTCGGGATCAGCACAACGAATATCCGGCATCAGGCATGCGGCGTGCTCCCACTCATACGGAAAATTTACCGCCCGGTAACACTCAATGGCACCGGCTCTGTTTGATTCAGGTACCATGTACCATTCAGTAACATTGCCGTTTGATACCGGAAAAACATTGGGCCAGGACAGATGATGAGGCATCTCAAGAACAGGGATCAGCGGGCCGGTGGATAAATCATCGTGGATTTCCATACATCCAAGTCTTCCCCGGCTTCCTGTACGCTGCTCCTCAAGAAAGAGATAATACCTGCCTTCATGAAATACCGGAAAGGGATCTGCCCATATCCTGTCAGGCGGGGGTACTATCTCTGCAAGAACTTTCCCTGCACGGTCACATACAAGAACTGACCATTGTTCACGGTACAACAGGCGGATCAGCTTTCTTCTGATTTTTCGTCCAGACCGTGAAAGGAATCTATTTCTCATCGTTAAAGAGTTCCTCATATGTACCCTGTCGGATTACCTCTCCCTTATCAAGATAAAAAATCTGGTCGCACTTTCTCAGTGTAGAAAGCCGATGGGCAATAAGAAGTATCGTTTTCTTGCCGGACAAACCGTCTATGGCGGCCATTACGTCCTTTTCAGTCTGATTATCAAGCGCAGATGTCGCTTCATCCATCACAAGAACCGATGGATTTCTGTACAGTGCGCGCGCTATGCCGATTCGCTGCCTCTGGCCGCCGGAAAGACGGATACCGCGTTCTCCGATACGTGTGTCGTACTGATCGGGCAATTCATTCATGACAAAGTCGTCAATCTGGGCAAGTTTTGCCGCGTCCCGAACAGCCTTGAAATCCATGGTTTCGGCTGTATGACCGAATGCAATATTCGAAGCAATGGTATCATTGGAAAGGTAAATGCTCTGGGGTACGTAACCGAGATTCTTCTGCCAGCTTCGAATATTCCCGGAGTCTATTTTTACTCCGTCTATATCAATCTGACCTTCCTGCTGAATGAGAAGACCGAGGAGTATATCAACCAGCGTCGTTTTCCCTGAACCGGTTTTTCCGGCAAATCCAATGAGCGAATTTACCGGTATGTTGATGTTTATATTCTTCAATACTTTGTTTTGAGTGCTTTCATACGTGAAACACAGGTTCTGAACATGGATGTTTTTATCGAAAGGCATTCTTGCGACATCCTGATCAACTGTATCCATATCCGAGTTTTGATACGCGAACTCGTCAACAATTTTTGATGCCGCGTGCATGCTGTATTTCAATTTGCTGAAAGCGCGAAACAGGCTTTGCACAGAGGGCATGAGCCGGTAACCGGCATAGGCATACACACTGATCGACGAAATAACCATGGTAAAGTTCTCGGTATTGATAATCATTACCATGATGAAAAAAAGTATCGAACTGAATGCCACAATTTCCAGGATATGTTTGGGGATTACACCCATAATTTCTTCTTTCGTAACGTTCTTTGATAACTGCTTTGACGGACCGGTAAATGACTTGATGAAAGATTTCTCGCATCCGGTAATCTTCACTTCCTTGATGCCCCAGAAAGCTTCATTAACATAACGCATACGCATTGTATTCAGATGAAAACGTTCCCTGCCGAGACGGAGTACTTCCTTTTTTATCAGGAGAAAAATACAACCGTACACAACAACAAGTGTCAGGGTTATGATCAATGTGGTAAACGGATTGATATAAAAAAGGAAAAGGGACAGTAACAGGATCTGAAAAATATACGTCAGAATATTGACCATCTGCAGAATGACACCGTTAATCAGATTATCAATTTCCCCGACTATGTTTTTTACGAATTCATAACTGTTTTTGTTGAGAAAGAACGGATATTTCTGTGAAAGGTATATTCGGAACAATTTGAGCGACAGGGAATGTCTGCGCATGCTGCTGAACCGCGTCTGTGCGTAATGGAAAAAAGCAAGATAGGTATTTCTGATAATCACAAAAGCGAACATGAGCATACCGAGAGCTATCAGGAAATTCCGTTCACTTGAGAACTGTAATACTGTGTAAATTTTTGAGAGGTATGCATTGGTCTGTATCAGTTCAGGCTGCGCCGCGACGGCGATAAACGGCATGATTGAGCTGACACCCAGTACTTCTATGATTCCAAGGAGAATGGATCCAAAAAGGAGCAGGAGCAGCTGAATTTTTTCTTTTCGAGAAAGCAGCCGTATTACATTGATTACCTGCTGCCGTAATGATTGCATTTTCATGGTATTCCCTTTGCCCCTTATTGCCCGACACCAAAAAAGGAAAACCCTTTTTCTTCAAGAGCCTTTCTCTTGTATACATTGCGCAAATCGAAAAAGACGGGTTTGCTCAGCAACATTTTTACCCGATCAAAATCCAGATTCCGGTACTGGTTCCATTCAGTCATGAGCACCAGTGCGTCAGCATCCTTCATGGCATCATACTCGTTCTCACACCAGGTGATCGAATCCTTTATGCCTTCAAGCCGCCAACCGGCTTCTTCGCGTGAGGCCGGATCGCAGACGCGGAGGCGGGCTCCCCGCGAAACAAGTTCGGGGAGTATGGTCAGAGCCGGAGCTTCACGCATGTCATCGGTGTTCGGTTTGAACGCGAGGCCCAAAACGGCAAGCGTTTTTCCCTTGAGGCTTCCGGAACCGCCAAGACCGTTTTCAATTTTGAGAACCATCCGTTCCTTCTGCTGTTCATTGACCGCAATGGTCGTTTCCACAATTGACAGTGGTTCTTTCGCGTCACGGCCGATTTGCGCCATGGCGCGGGTATCCTTGGGAAAGCAGCTTCCGCCGTATCCGGGACCGGGATGGAGGAATTTGCCGCCGATACGTCCGTCGCGCCCCATGGCTTTCGCAACATCCAGAACATTGGCGCCAACCTTTTCGCAGAGATTTGCCACTTCGTTTATGAAGGTAATCTTGACGGCAAGAAACGAATTCGATGCGTACTTGATCATCTCGGCCGTTTCAACATTCGTTTCAATAAAGGGGGTTTCGTTGATGTACAGCGAACGATATACGTCCTTCATCATTTCCCCGGCTTTCGCCGATTCGCAGCCGAGTACGACCCGGTCGGGATGCATGAAATCCTGGACTGCAGAACCTTCACGCAAAAACTCGGGATTCGATACGACATCGAACGGGTGGTCCTGTTTATCGGACCGTTTTGAAAGCTCATCCTGCATCCAGGACCGGACACGTTTTCCGGTTCCGATCGGTACGGTACTTTTATCCACCACAACCTTGTATCCGTTCATTGCCCGTGCAATTTCACGGGCAACCGCTTCCACATACGTCAGATCGGCGCTCCCGTCGTCTGCGGGAGGGGTTCCAACCGCAATAAAAACAACGTCACTTGAACGTACGGCAGAGGCCATGTCTGTTGTAAATGACAGGCGACCGGAGTCAACATTCCTTCTGACTACATCATCAAGCCCCGGCTCATAAATGGGAATTTCTCCCTTTTCAAGGCGCTGTATTTTCTGTTTGTTGTTGTCAACACAGATAACGGTATTTCCAAAATCGGCCAGACAGGCCCCCGAAACGAGACCAACGTATCCTGTTCCTGCTACTGCAATTGTTGCCATACGGTATTCTCCTTATACCACTGTATAAATCGCCTGAGACCAAGGTCAAGCGGAGTTCCCGGCTTCCATCCAAAATCCCGTTCAAGGGATGCAGTGTCCGCCGATGTCATATATACGTCACCATCCTGCATTGGCAGGTAGTTCTTGATTGCCTTTTTTTCCAGGTACTCTTCAATGAGGCTTATAAACCGCTCAAGTTTTTCCGGGTGCGCATTGCCGATATTGTAAATCCGGTACGGTGCGGACGAACGGTCGGGGAGGGTCGCCCCGGTAGTAAAAGAAGCATCTCCCGATGCGGGTTTCTTTGCAACAAGAAGAACCGCCCGAACCACATCGTCAATGTAGGTAAAATCACGATAGAGATCGCCATTGTTGTACACATCAATCGGGTTATCGTGCATGATGGCTTCGGCAAATTTGAAATATGCCATATCCGGCCGTCCCATCGGTCCGTATACCGTAAAGAATCTCAGACCGGTTGCCGGTATTCCGTACAGATGGCTGTAGGTATGCGCCATGAGTTCATTTGACCGCTTTGTGGCGGCATACATGCTCACCGGATGATCCGCCCGGTCCTGTTCGCTGAATGCCGTTGAGCGGTTGAGTCCATAAACCGAGGAACTCGAGGCAAATACGAGATGGCCGGGTTTGTACTTCCTGCACGCTTCAAGAATTGAAAGGAACCCGGAAATGTTGCTTGAAACATAGGCAGCGGGATTCTCAATGCTGTAGCGTACTCCGGCCTGTGCGGCAAGATGAATTACGGCATCATAGGTTCCGTGCGAGAATACGTCTTCCACAAGATCAGTATCTTCAAGCAGCCCGCGAACAAATTTCCATCGTGATCCGGAATATTCCGCTGCTGTTTTTTCAATCAGCGCAAGACGCGCTTCCTTGAGGTCTGTCCGGTAATAATCATTTACTGAATCAAAACCGGTAACGTCGTGTCCTTCCCCGAGAAGCGCGCAAACGGTAAAACAGCCGATAAAACCGGCACAACCGGTAACGAGATATTTCACAATGATTCCTTTTTCCGCAAATCTGCCAGTGCTTCCTTTAGACGGTTTGTCTGTCCTTTACGGGATATGAATGCTTTCCCGTCATGAACAACAACTATGGCATCTTCAATACCGCACAGCGCAACCGGAATATCTGAATGAATCCAGTTCCCGTGAGAGTCAACCTGCGCGATCAGGGATTCCGTCTGTTCATAATACCTTGAGAGTGAATCCCAGGAACCGACATCATCCCAGTCGAAACGCGCGACAACAGAAACTGATTGTTCGCATTTTTCGCTTACTGCGTAGTCAATGGATACCGACGGGGTACTGTTGTATGCATCCAGGACCGCAGGATCTTCTCGTAACACCCGTACTCCATCCACGTCACGGTATTCTGATGTAAACGGAACCGAGAAAGCCGCAGCAATTTCCGGTGCATGTTTTTCAAGCTCTGCAAGATAAAAATCGCTTCTGAAAGCGTAGAGTCCTGAATTCCAGTACCAGGAACCTTCGGCAAGATACCGTATCGCGGTTTGCTCATCAGGCTTTTCCCGGAACGATTCGGCGACAAAGGCCGGGGATGCCTGCGGAACGGGGCAGTCCAGGGGGGCACCTGCATGGATATATCCGTACGCGGCCGAGGCTGAACGGGGGCGTATGGCGAATGATACCAGCTGTTCCGTATTCGCATACCACGAAGCCGTTTCCGCGTCAGAGACAAATACATCGTTCTTGCCGATAACATGATCGCTTGCCATGAGCAGTATTGATGATTTTCCGCCGGGATTCACTGTTTCAAGAAGACGTGCGAGCCAGGCCGCAGCCGGCGCCGTGTTCTTCCCGCACGGTTCACCCATCACGGCAACTTTTTTCGGCAAATCCGGAAGGTTCTCACGTACCGCAAGATCATGTACATCGGAAAGAACCAGATCGGTCCACACGGTTCTTGTTATGATGTGGATCATCCCTGAAACATTCATGGACCAGGCACGCAGCAGTGCGCTTTGCAAAAAACTGTATCCTCCGGAAATCCGTAAAAACTGTTTGGGGCGCTCCACCGTTGACACCGGCCAGAGTCGTTCACCGACACCGCCTGCAAGAATGAGAACATCAGTGCACACTATCGGCCCTCCCTGAACAAATCACGTATATAGACGCAACGGGTATCAGGTAATGAACCGATAATACCGCTTTCGGTTTCTGCTATAAAAACGAAATAGTTATCCGGAATTCGTGATACATCTGTTTCTGACTGAAACTCCTTGTCCAGTCTCACTGCGGCATATTCTATGATGAACGCGATATCGCTTTCTCCAAGAAGGGCGAAACCGGCATACCCGCAGGCCGCCGCTTTTTCAGCAAGGGAAAGTACAGCTTCCTTGTAAACAACAACATGCTTCATCGTTCGTTTCAAATACCGGTATGTTCTCCTGGCAAGTTCGTTCATTCCTTCCGGTGTCAACGCATAGGTCACATTACGCGGAGAAACCTTCTTCATGACAATCAGACCTTTTTGTGACAGACGCTTTATCAGAACATTCGTCATGCCGAGAGAAAGCTGTATGGCATGGGACAAATCACGCTGGCTTATTTCCTTTTTTTGCCCGGTGTATTCGTGGATGGTATCAAGAAGTAACAGTTCGGAATCTTTTTCCATATGTGTGTTCAATGTATGAACATGATAGCATACCGGAACTGGAATGACAAGCGGAATGGTTACAAAACAATGCCGATGTGTTATGCTTGAGTATATACCACATAACAGGAGCGTTTTATGCCCGTTTCCCCGCAGATCAGTGAGTTCATGGCATCATCGTCATTCATCCGGAAGATGTTTGAAGAAGGTATGCAGCTTAAAAAAGAATTCGGATCAGACAATGTATTCGATTTCAGCATCGGCAACCCTGATCTTGAACCGCCCGCCAAAGTACGGGAAGTACTCAAAGAAATTGCCGTGTCGACCGAACGCAGCTTGCATGCGTATATGCCCAATGCCGGATATCCGGAAACGAGGCAGGCAATGGCGGAAAAGGTGTCCGCTGAACAGGAAACGGAAATTCCATATACACAGATTGTCATGGGTTGCGGCGCGGCAGGAGCCCTCAATTCCGTTCTCAAGGCCATTCTCGTACCCCGCGATGAAGTTCTGGTAAGCGCGCCATATTTTGTTGAATACGGTCAGTATGTCCGCAACCACGGAGGTAGTCTTGTTACCGTACCTTCACATGAGGACTTTTCGCTGGACACCGATGCAATCGGTGCAGCACTTACGGACAGGACAGCCGCAATTATCGTCAACTCTCCCAACAATCCCACCGGGAAAATATACACGGAACAGGAGATAAGGGCCCTTGCCGGAATACTTGAGTCACACCGTAACAAAACCGGCAGGACGATCATGATCATCGCGGACGAGCCGTACCGTGAAATTGTGTATAACGGGAAAAAGGTCTCTCCCATTTTTCCTCATTGGAAGGACAGCGTTGTTGTGAGTTCCTTTGCAAAAAACCTGAGTCTTCCCGGCGAGCGGATAGGATACGCGGCGGTGTGTCCCGGTGCCGTTCAGGCAACCGAACTTGCAAATGCCATAACGTACACCACCAGGATCCTCGGTTTTGTGAACGCACCCGCAACATTCCAGCGTGTCGTTGCTGCCTGCTGGAAGGAATCGGTTGATTACAGTGTCTACGATAAGCGCCGTAAAGTGCTCACGGGAATACTGGATGAAGCAGGAATCCCCTATGCCACACCGGAAGGCGCGTTTTATCTGTTCTGCCGTGTTCCGGAGCGGAAAAAAACATCGGGTAATGCGAACGATGATGCCGATTTCTGTGCCCATTTGAAAAAACAGCGCATTCTTGCCGTACCCGGAAGTGGTTTCGGCAAATCGGGATGGATTCGCCTGGCATACTGTATTTCGGAGGAAAGCATCTCCCGGTCCCGGGATTCGTTCAGGACAGCCGGCGAACAGTGGTAAGCCAAGGAGGCTTATTTTGAAAATACTGATGGTGACAAGTGAAGCAGTCCCCTTTGCAAAGACAGGGGGACTTGCCGACGCGGTTTCCGCACTCTCCGTAGCCCTGTCAAAACTTGGCCATGATGTGCGTGTCGTACTGCCGCGATATTACCGGATTGACCGGAACAGGCTGGAACACTTGAAAGGACCCATGGGTGTTCAATGCGGCTATCAGGAGATATGGACCGGCGTCTATACTTCAACACTCCCGGGATCTGAAGTACC
>CAZQEF010000002.1:13852-14513 GCA_964592325.1 uncultured Treponema sp.
TTTATTGATCATGAACAGAGCTTTGGAAGAGACGGAATATACGGAACTCCGGCAGAACCGGATTTCCATGACAATCCACAGCGTTTCTCCCTGCTCGGGCATGCCGCACTGCAGTTGTGCCGAAAGATCCGTTGGATGCCCGATGTCGTTCATGCCCATGACTGGGCAGCGGCACTGTCTCCCATTCTGATGAAATTTCATGAGGCTTACAGCGATTTTTCCGCAGCCGCGAGCGTATTCACCATCCACAATATCGGATACCAGGGTGTGTACAGCAAACATCTGTATCCGCACACCGCGCTGAGCTGGGACAACTTTTACGCGGCAGGATTTGAAGACTGGGACCGTATGAATTTTCTCAAGGCTGCCCTTGTTTCATCGGACAGGCTTACTACGGTTTCCCCAACCTATGCCCTTGAAATACAACGCCCGGAATTTGGGTTCCGCATGGACGGTATTCTCCGGTACCGGTCAAAAGATCTTACCGGCATTCTGAACGGTGTGGATACTGAAACCTGGAATCCCTCCAGGGACAAGCTGATACCGGTGAAGTACACGGCAAAAACGCTTGACAAAAAAGCGGAGAACAAGAAAGCCCTTCAGAAGAAGATGGGACTTCCCGAAAATCCCGCCGTGCCGTTGATCGGAATTGTAACCCGTC
>CAZQEF010000002.1:14523-21934 GCA_964592325.1 uncultured Treponema sp.
AACTTTTTGGTCCGGCATATGGATCAGCACACCGCATCTGTAACGAAATTGATTTGCAGATGGTGGTGCTCGGTTCCGGTGAACAATGGTGCGAGAAGGAATTATCCTCTCTAAATCATGCACTGCCCAATTTCAGCGCGTATATCGGCTACGATGAATCATTGAGCCACCTCATTGAAGCAGGGGCAGACTTTTTTCTCATGCCGTCACGGTATGAGCCCTGCGGGTTAAATCAGATGTATTCCCTGCTGTACGGAACATTGCCCATTGTACGAAAAACCGGCGGACTTGTTGACACGGTTGAAAACTACAATGAGGAAACAGGTGAGGGTACGGGTTTCATCCTCGACCATCTTACCCCACAGAGTATTTATGATACCGTAGGGTGGGCCGCGTACGCCTGGTACAACAAGAAAGAACACATCCGTGAAATGCAGTTGCGTGGCATGAAAAAGAAGTTTGGATGGGATGTATCCGCGAAAAAGTATGAAGATGTATACAAAAGTGCAATTGAATCAAAGCAATCTCGATAGCACTGATGCCGGAGGAAGGTTATGATCAAGAATATCGGCCGCCTGATTAAAGCCATGAACGCAAATGCCCATCCGGGAGATATTGCGCATGCCGTATCTCTCGGGTTGCTGCTGTCGCTGGTACCTAAAACAAATCTTCTGTGGACCGTTCTTTTCGTATTCCTCCTGTTTGTGCGAGTAAACAAGGGATCCTTCCTGCTTTCTCTCATTCTTTTTTCCTTCCTGGTACCCTTCACGGATGTGCCGGTCGAACGACTCGGATACCTTGCCCTTTCATGGTCTTTTCCTGAACCGGTGTATACCATGATGTATCAGACACCGTTTATCGGTCTTACCCGTTTCAACAATACCATGGTTGCCGGCGGACTGCTTGCCGGTCTGGCTTTGTACATTCCGGTATATGCGCTTTCGCGTATCATGCTTTCCCTCTATCGTGAGAAATGGCAGCCGGCAATCACAGGCAGCAAGCTCTTTGCAATAATCATGAAAATGCCGCTTGTCAAACAACTGAAATCTGTTTGGGATCTCCAGGGAGATAAGTGATGAAGAGAAATAAAAAAATCAAGTTGCCGAAACTTTTCAAAAAGAAGTATTCCGAAAAAAAACTCAATAACAGGGTTTTAAAAAGATTATATATTCCTGCGGATAAAAAACTGGTCCAGTCACTGCTCGTAAGCGGCAAGGACAGTAAAGGCCGCAAGATATATTCATTTGACGAGCAGAAGGCTTCGCCTCCGGCAACACTCAGAAAACTGAAAACAATCGCCAAAGATCTGAAAAAACAGAAAGGCCGGTTCAATTTGAAAAACCTGCTGGCTTCGATCCTCTGCGTGGTTGTCCTTTTCGCGGGGATTGCACTTTTCCGGAACGTGATTGCACGCAAACTGGTTACCACAGCAATGGAAAACACCTTCGGCGCAGTATGCGATATTGGCAAAATTGATTTTGATATACTGAACACACGCTTTGTAATAGAGAATCTTGAACAGGCAAGCCGTTCAGAACCCATGACCAATCTCTTTGAAATAGGGCGGTTTGAACTGTATTTCAATCTCCTGGAAATGACACGCGGCAAACTGGTCAATGAAAATGCGGAAATTACCGGTATACGGGCCGGAACCGGGCGTGCTGTCCCGGGTACACTTTCTGCGGGAAAGGAAAAAAAATACCTCAGGAAAAAGAAAGCAGAAGAAAAGAATCCGGGACCCGTCCGGAAAGCCATTACTGACGGCATGGACAAAATACAGGATGAGGTATCACTGGACAGCGGTCTGGCAGCCGTGAAAAATCAGCTTGATCCTGCTGCCATCATCGATCGGGAAAATGATAAAATGCAATCGCCCGCTGCTCTTGACGAGCTGTCTGAAACGATCCCGGCTTTATCCACAGCATGGGAAGAAAAATCGGACAAGGCGGAAGCCCAAATCGCACAAACACGAAAAACGGCAAAGGAAGTTGCAGCTATCAACATCAATGAAATAAAAACCATCGAAGATGGCCAGCGGATCCTTAAAACCATTGAATCGGCGAAAAAGGCCATCGATAAAAACGCATCCATGATTACCGAATATTCCGCAAGTTTTGAAGCCGACAGGAAAACGGCCATGTCGCTTTCACGAAAGGCGCAGGAAGCCATTGCTGCCGACTCACGCTATTTGTCGTCATTGGCGCAATCCGTCTCTTCCTTTTCTCTGGACAGCGGGAAAGGACTCATTTCACAGGTTATCGAGACTTTTGCCGTTTCTGCTTTCGGGAAATACTATCCCTGGCTTGACCGCGGCCTCACACTTTTGCAAACAAAACAATCCAGTGTGCGCGCCACGAAAAACCAGACGCTCAAGGCAAAAAAATCCGCTACCGACCGCTTGCCAGGGAGAACCTTCCTCTATGGACCGAACCCGGTACCCGGTATTGTCTTCAGGAATATTTTACTTTCGGGCTCAGACAAGGAAAACGCATTCAGCGCGGAAGGGCATGTGCAAAATCTGTCAAATAACGCCGACCAGCTTGGTCAGCCGGCAGTGTTTAAACTGGGCACAGTGCACGGAACCATGCGGGAAACAGTACTGGCTACGGTTGATCTGCGGACAGACGCCGTAACAGTTGTTGATTCTCTTGTCACTGCACGGGGATATCCTGTTTCCATTGACTCCTCGGGTACCCGCGGCATTCCCTCGGTTAACGGCACGCTTTCTGCAAACGGGCAGATATCAGTAATGCAGGACCGTTCAGTTTCTGTAGATGCGACAATACGTATTGACTCTGCAAAACTTGCCATTGAACCATTTGAACCCGATTTTATGTATTCTGCATATCGCCGGGCTCTTTCCGGTATACGATCAATCGAAGCTGCAATAACGATTGATGTTTCCTCCGGTGGTGATTTTGATACATCCATATCCACGAATGCCGATGCCATGCTCTACCGCTCAATTCAGCAGCAACTCGACAATCAGTTTGACAACATCAGGGGACAATTTGACCGCGAAAAAGATGCATACATTTTGAAGCAAAAACAGCAGCACGCCGGCACCATGAAACTGTTTACCGCAGCACAGGACCGGTTCAAAAAATCGGAAACCGAGATACGGAACCAGGAAAACGGCGTAGAGCGCAAACGGGAAGAAGTTGAAGAACGGATCCGTGAAATGGTAAACAAAAAAGCCGCGCCCGTTCTACAGGACGCGGCAAAAGGTTTGAAGAAGCTGTTTTAGTCCTGTTCACCAAGATCCGCGAGATCTGTTGCGCGCAGAAGCCGTATGAGCCCTTTCTCGTTCTGTACAAGCAATCCGCGGGGAGTTACCGTTATTGCCGTTTCCGGCATTACACTGACTGTTGAAGATGCCTTCAATTCAAGATTGGCATCAAAGCGTCCAATAACGCAATTTCCGGAAGACTGTTCAACAACGGCATAATAATCATTTCCGTTCTTTACAAGCATGCTTGCCTCAGAAAGGGACACCTCTCCCGTCTTCACGAGTTCAAGCGTTTCAGGATTGATCAGAACAAGCGTTACATCACCGCTGCCGCTTTTCTTCCCGGCGACAGCCATGAGTGACGCGCCCGCATCAATGACCGCGCGGTTACGTATTGAATTGAGTGTGGATGTTTTTATGGTCTCGCCGTTGGCAAGGTTAACCAGAACGAGTTCGGATACAAGTGAACTCTTGTCCAGAACCCGCAGGGCATACCCCGGAATAACGGAAGCGAATGCCTCTCCGGCACGGGCTTTTGATTCGGCAGACTCCTTGTCTATTACCTTTTGCGTATCAGAGGCTATTTCCTTGCGGTCATCAAGCGCTTCGCGCTGTTTTGTGTCCGCAAATTCCTGCTCTTTTTCGGCATCGGATTCCTTCTCCTGAACCTTTTGCTCTGCCTCTGCAAGTGATTCTTTTTTCGCGTCCGCTACGGCAGCTTTTTCTTCCGCATTTTTTTCGGCCTGTTCTGCTGCTTTTTGCGCGTCTCGATTCTCAGGATTTTTGTCCGCTACTGCACGGGCTTTTTCCGCCTTCCTGGCTGCGTCATCAGCCTCGCGCTGTGCGTCACCGGCCTCTGCGCGTTTTCGTTCTGCTTCCGTACGCGACGCAGCAGCTTCCTTCTGCGCTGTTTCGGCGCGGTCCTGCGCCTGATCGCTTTCGCGCTCCTTGAGATCAACCATGCCCTTGCGTGTATCAAGGGCCGCATCATCTTCTTCCCTCATTTTTTCGATAACATCATCCTCCGAAAGAGCGGAGGTATCTACCGTACTGAGCGTACCGGCAAAGCGGGGATCGTTCAGCGGGATGACAAGGCGTGTTTTCCCCGGCCACTGATCCCAGCGCGTTGCGATACCGGCATTTTCTTCGGAGAGATACCCGGTGACAACCGGTTTGTATCGCTCGGTAAAGACATTCATTTTTCCGCGGTATACCGCGTTGTAAATGGTTACGTAATACGCAAGAGTGCCGGCATCGGACTCTGAATACCCATATGCCCGGACAAGGTACGCTGAAAGTATTCTCCGTATGTTATCTATATGATCTACCGTTGCGCCGGCTCCGATTACCAGAATATCCGCGTCCAGTTTTCCTGTTACATCAGGATCAATCGCGTGAATGATCTGATACCGGTTGCTGTCACCGGAAAGCTGTCGACCCTTCAGTGCGTCGGCGAGAGAAAAACCGATTCCCCGTATTTCCTCGGCAGTACTCACGGAGGTATGCGGTCCTACGTAGTTGATGAACTCGATTGTTGCTCCGGATACCGCCTGTTGCAGTTCAGGCCGGTCCACTTCAAGCGAAAACAGGAATGATGTTACACACAGAGCAACAAAAAACAGTGCGCATTTTCTCATGTCAAATCCTCCAGAATACGTTCATTGCAGCAGAGACTCCAGGGTCTTGCGTGCATACTTCCTGACCTGATCATCCCATGGCTCCGCGGAAAACGCGGTCAGCGCCCGTACCGCGTCGTCCCGTACACCGGCGGAAGAAAACCGTGCGAGCACCAGCAGCGCATCGCACGCGGCAAACGATACCGCCGTATTCCGCACACCCGCCCGTTGTGCCAGGGAGCGTACCGCCCGGACTGAATCGCCTGTGGTATCCGGTCCGAACCGGGACAGACCGTACATAATTCCGATCGCCAGTGATTCCTCAAACGGTCCCTGTGCCGCATTCAGCAACAGCGGCCGGTACTCATGTGACCCCAGCCGGCCCAAAAGGCTCGCGGCCCTTCCGCGGGATGTACTGTCCGGCCGCATATCGGAGAAGGGATCACTGTACGAACCGGTCAGAATGTCGGCAAGCCACCGCGCAAACAGCGGTTCCGAGTCTCCAACCTCTCCGGAAGCAATTGCCTCGTCAACCCGGTCGAAAAAGGAATAAATCTGATCCGCGGTGTTCGCGTACGGATACACGTTGAATGATACGTTCAGTATACCGTAAGTTTCCATTTTAATCGAATTCTTTCTTCCCAATATGCGATCCTCGGGATTATAGGCTGCCACGGTCCATCCGGTCCCCGCTCCGTACAGCCGACCGTTTTCGCTGATCATCGGAGTTCCCCGCAACAATTCCGGCGCATGAACCCATATTCGTGATCCATTCTCGTCGAATGAAGCGGCAAGGGCCGCAGCGAGTACGGTAATACGGCCATAAGAGAAATCGATGTGCGTATCGCCGGATACCCCGATACCGATTCTGGAATTCCATAACAGGGTACCGTCGGTTTCGTTGTAGGCGTTGACACTGCCATTACGGTACACACAGTAAAGGGTGCCCCCTGAAGGGACAACGGCCGCAACTCCGGCAGGCCCGGGTATCTGCCACATTTTTTCTGTACGGGCTCCGGCAGCACTGGTTCTCACGTCATGAAACTCAAGGGTTCCGTCAGGGAAGCCGACGGCAAAACCGGAGGGCAGGGGAGCAATTGACTCGGGAATTCCATCGAGAGAGCAGGTACCGAGTTCAGTGCCAAACGGGGAATACATGAGAACCGTTCCATCGGTATCATAAAGCAGAAGAATTCCATCGCCGGTCCGGGATATACCGGCAAACTTCTGCAGGGAAACAGGACGTTTCCACAGAATGGTGCCATAATCGGACATGCAGACGATGAAATTCCGGAAGAGAAAGAAATTCCGCCCGTCTTTTCCCCGGTACGGGGGCGCGACCGGTTCAAGACCGAACCGCATGGTCCATAAGAGCATGCCGTCACGACTGAGTGCGGTCAGTATTCCCTCACGGGACAGGACATATATCATACCGTTACCTGTTACCTGCAGACAGGATATCTGCTTTCCCCGCACCGGACGGCTCCATAAAAAATCGCCCGTGGTGGTAAGACAGGTTACGGACCGGTTATCAGTCAATGAAAAAATGCGGTCGCCGTGAACCGCGGGGCTTGTCGCAAGTGCTCCGGGAAGAACGCGAACCCAGACAGGCTCAAGGGCGTATACGACTGAACATGCCGTCAAAACTGCAGTGAGAAATACTTTTCGCGCAACGCATACATTTTTATCATTCAACATTGAATGAACATTATAGCATTTGTTATCCCGATTGCCACTACCGGTGTGCATCAACGCCGTTGACAATACCCGCTTTTCTGTAGAAAATGGACACACACATGTTGATCAGATACAGTCCGGACGCAAAGGGCCGGGCAGTCCGTAAAGCGGTCATCTATACGAAAAATGAGCACGGCATCCCCGGAAACTACATCGACTCCGATGCGGTCCGCATAATTACCCATCTGCGTAACAATGGTTTTGAAGGATATATTGTCGGCGGAGCGGTGCGGGATCTCCTCATCGGAAAAAAACCGAAAGATATTGACATCGTCACCAGCGCGGAACCCGCAAAAATCAAGCGACTCTTCAGGAATTCACGCATAATCGGGAAACGATTCCGCCTGGTACACATTTTCTTCGGCCCCAGGATTTATGAGGTTTCCACCTTTCGATCCATCGCAGGCGGCAGTATCGGAAATGAATTTGGTACCATGGACGATGACGTACAGCGACGCGACTTTACCATTAACGCACTTTACTATGATCCGCTCAAGGAACAGGTAATTGATTATGTTGGCGGGGTTCGGGATATACGGAATCGCGCGCTCGTTCCGGTTATTCCCCTCAGGGTTATTTTTAAGGATGATCCCGTACGGATGATCCGTGCCGTGAAATATGCGACCACGACCGGCTGCCGCATTCCCGCGAAAGTAGGCCGCGCGATGCGTAAAAACTCGGCACTGCTTCAACCGGTATCACCGTCGCGTTTAACCGAAGAACTGCTGAAAATCATAAACAGCGGAAATGCGGCTCCGATAATTTCAGGTCTTCTTGACCATGACCTTTTTATGTACCTGCAGCCTTCAGCGTGCAGCCTGCTGGACGG
>CAZQEF010000002.1:21944-24351 GCA_964592325.1 uncultured Treponema sp.
GTACCAAAAGGATCTTCAGGAACTTGATGCACTGGTGGCTACAGGAGAAGAAGTCCGTCTCGGGCGAAAACTTGCCTTTCTTGTTTCCGCACTCATCAATCTCATTACCGACTGGAACGGCCGGCCCATGGAAGTATATACACAGGTTTACCGCGAATGCCGCCGGTTCATCATGCCCATGAATCCGCCCCGGATCGAGCTTGAATACGCGATACGGTATTGTCTCAGGGAAGGCGGACTTGCCATACGGCAGGCTAAAAATCGCGGAAAAAGACGCGGTCCTGAAAACACCGATAACAACGAAAAGAAACCGGAGACTTCATCCGGGAGAAACCGGAGACGGCGAAAACCTATTCAGGCATCGACCTGAGCAGGGCGGCCGCTTTGTCCCCGTACCGGAGCGGATTCAGTTCACGCGCTTTCTCGAGATACTGGCGGGCTTCGGAGTAATTCCGGAGCGCATGAGCGGCAAGGGCAAGCGCCCAGTGCACGGTTGCCGCGTCGGCACCGTTCTCGAGTGAACGGCGGTACCATTCCCCGGCTTCACGGAACGATCCGGAAGCATACAGGGAAAGGCCGAGATAATAGGCGGGAAGGGGATCTGTCGGCTGTAACATAACCGCCTTGTTCAGTATCTTCTGCGCGTATTCATGATTTCCTTCAGCATAAGCATTCATGCCCTCCGCGATCATTTCAGAAAATGTGGTCTGTCCCTCAATCCAGCGGGCAAAATCACGGTCAGCAGATTCAAACCGGGCGTTCCGCTCAAACCGTTCATAGACGGCACGTGTGTTTTCTTCCTGGGAATGTCCGTTATAACCTTCCTGACCTTCAAGAACAACAAAAGTTTCATGAAGATACCGCTGATATACGGGGTTCTCGCTTTGCATTAAAAAAGACACGACTGCCCATGATAACGGGTAGAGTCTGGCTGCTTCATATGTGCCAGTCCGTGCATCAAGTATCGACTGCAGCGACAGTCGCTTTTCGGAATCTTCAAGATAATTCCTGGCTGTTTCAAGCCATGGTGAATAATCACTCTGTGCAACGGTGCCATTCTCGATATACAGTGTCTCAACCCATGCCTGTAAACCGTCCCGGAGCCAGATTGGAGGTTCAAGTACATAACTGTACAGGTATTGGAGAAAAAGCTGGCGGTTAAGCGAGGGACCGGCGAACGAATCATAACCGGCACCGCTTCCCGTGGGATAGATTACCAGCTCCGATAACTCCGGCCGGCCGTATTTGAGAAAGACAAACTGGCTTCTTGTCTCACCGATACGGGAAACGAGATATTGGTCAAAAGCCTCACGGTCAGGCAGGATACGGATAAGCGCCGGATATTTCTCCGGATCCGGATCAAACCCGCATAACCGGGAAAATGAATCGCGGAGAAGCATACAGGAGCGTCCAATATCTTCAACGTCCAGAGCCGGATCACTATAGGTAATGCGGTAATTCCCCTGAGTGCTGGTCATCGTCTCGGCGGTGGCGGCAAATGTGATACATGAAACAAGCATGTACGCGAGCAATTTTCTGATACTCATGTTCACTATCTCCTATGTGCTGGTTATTTTGTCGATAACAATATGCACTTCTTCTACGAGAATACCCGTGTAGCGCTCAATGTTCTCAACTATATATTGCTGCATTTGATGAATTTTTCCGGTCAGCTGGGTTCCAAAGGGAACGTCAATAACAATTACCAGACGATATCCCCTCGAATCAGTCTTGATTGTCAACTTTTTTATATTTATCGCCGGATCAAATTCACCGACACAATGAATTACCATCTGGCTGAGAGCGGCTTCCGAGATGATTACACGTCCGGTTTTTGAAAACTCCGGACGCACAACGGATTTCTCGTATACTTTCGACATGGTGCTGTTTGAAAGCATCTTCTTCCGGCCTTTGAGAAAGACCCTGACATGGTCATAGAATATTTGCGGGTAGTTCCGTTTTATTTCGATTGAGGGTACCGGAATGACATGCTTCCCTTCAACACGCCTGGACCGTATTGCCCGTTCGATATCTTCTGTGGAAGCGATATCTTCTATCCTGATAATCTTGAACGGCTGCGGAAGCTGAAGACGTACGGCAATTTTCTGTACCATTTTGTCCGATGTTCCGAGAATCAGTATTTTCTTGAATGATTCATTCTGGAGCGCACGCGCTATTTCATCGCGATGCGCCTTGTTGTCAAAAAGGGCGACACGCACGGCCGCAAGAAAAGTCTGCTCGCGTTTGGCTGACTGTCCGGCAAGAATTTTGTCATCACGAATCAAAAGCCCGTCATCCACTATGAGTTGAATTCCATATTTCTGGGCAAGGAGTTTTGCGCGGAAACTTTTTCCGGTTCCGCTGTCGCCTATGAGGGCGTATACCTTTACGCCCTTAAAAAACCAGT
>CAZQEF010000003.1:0-21170 GCA_964592325.1 uncultured Treponema sp.
GGGGCGCTCATCGTCGTCGTACGTCATCACGATCCGGCCGTAGAGCGTGTTCTCGTATTTGTAGACGAGAATCACCGATTTTGCCTTTCCGGTCTCATCGTCAATGGTTTTCCATAAACCGAACACGTCGTTCAGGCTCTCGGCGAACAGGGGAAGGGCCGCAAGGCTCAATAGAAAAACCAGCACCGTCATGGCGGTTTTTTTCATGGGATACTCCTTATCAGCAGTTTTTACCATTGTAAATTGCTTACCTGGTAAAGGCAACGAAAAAATCGAGCTTGACAGTACAGACGTGCTCGTCTACAGTCCGGTACTGGAGGAGATCGTTATGAAAAAATGGAAATATGCTGCGGCAGGCATTGCCGTTCCGCTCATTCTGGCAATACTGGGATTTTTTGTATTTGGCGCGAATCTTTTTGCATCGCCGGCATGGGAATCCGGGAAGCATACCAATTTTTTCATGAAATACGGTATAGCCGATGAAAAGGATGTGCAGGCAAAGGTTCAGGCAACGTACAAGCAGCTTTTCTTCGGCAACGAGAGGACCGAACGGCTTTTCTATGAAACGGCAGACGGCGACGGTTTTATCAGCAGCATCGACTCCCGGGACATCAGATCCGAAGGCATGTCCTACGGCATGATAATAGCCGTCATGATGGACGACAAGGATACCTTCGACAAGCTGTGGACCTTCGCGAAAAACCGTATGCAACATCAGGAAGGAGAAAAGAAGGGCTACTTTGCCTGGCAGCTCCGGAACGAAGCTCCGTATGTTGTGCTGGATTCGTACTCGGCGCCGGACGGCGAAGAATATTTCGTCATGGCGCTCATGTTCGCCGCAAAACGCTGGGGGAACGGCAGCGGGATATATGACTATGAAACAGAGGCAAACGCCATCCTCCACGAGATGGTACACAAGGAACCCACCAGGACCATCAGTCCCATGATCGATCCGGAACACAAACAGATTGTGTTTTCGCCGAATCCTCCCGCCGCGGGTTTCACCGATCCGTCCTATCACCTGCCGGCATTTTATGAGCTCTGGGCACGGTGGGCAAAAGAAGACAATGAGTTGTGGGACGAGGTTGCCCGGACAAGCCGGGATTACTTTACCCTGGCGGCCCATCCGGAAACCGGACTCTTTACCGAGTACGCGTCATTTGACGGAAAACCCTACAAGGTGTACTTCAATTCAAGCTCGGATTTATCAGCGTTTGACTCGTTCCGGGTCATACAGAATATCGCGGTCGACTACCTCTGGTTTGGCAAGGATGAGCATGCGGTTGAAGCGGTCAACAAACTGCTGGGATTCTACAACGCGCAGCCGACCATAGTCGCCGTGTATTCCCACGACGGGAAACCGAAAGTAAACTACGGCTCCCCCGCGCTCGTCGCCATGAACGCCGTCGGCGCCACGATCAGCGGCGAAGACTTCGCCAAAGGCTTCGTGGAAGAACTCTGGAATCAGCCCACGCCGAACGGCCGGTGGCGCTACTACAACGGCCTCTTGCACATGCTGGGCATGCTGCACGTTTCCGGGGAGTTCAAGATTTACGGAAATCCGGAGTTGAAGGAGTAGGGGATTCACCTCCGGCACTTTCAGTTTCCGCTGAACTGGATTTCATCGAAGAGCAGGCTCGGCGAGTGGATGGTGTTGTATATCCAGGGATCATTACCCACCTTTACCAGTTTCTTCCATATTTCCTTGTGATTCCCGGCAATGTTTGCTTCAGAGACCGCACCGGTGAGCCGGCCGTTCTCGATTTTTGTGCCGTAAACGCCAAGTGAAAAATCACCGGTGGTGCTGTTCGAATTGCCCCCGATGAATCCTCGTACGAGAATACCGTTATGAATGTCCCTCACCAGATCATCGAGTGATTTTTCCCCGGGAACAATGACAAGATTTGAATTGCTTCCGGTAGTCGGTTCGCGGCCAAGTTTTTTCCCGTAGTAAGTATCAATGTAAAAGTTTTTGAATATTCCCTGTTCAACGACGGGGAATACTTTGGCCGAAATGCCCTCCGGATCAAAGAGCCGGGAACCGAATCCGCTTTCGACAAACGGATTATCGATTAATGAAAAGACCCCGGACGCTATTTGCGTGTTCTCGCAGTTTTCCAGAAAGGATCGTTTTTGTTGCAAGAGGCGGCCGTGTAGCGCTGAAAAAAGACCGTCCAGGAGCTGTGCTGCCGCACGGTTTTCCACGATCATTGGGCACTGTTGTGTCTTCAGCCGTTTGGGATTCAACTGAAACGCTGCCCGTGCGGCGGCGTGCTGCCCTAAAGCCGCGGCTCCGGTCATGTCACGCGCAAAACGGGTTCCGAAGACATCCCAGCCTTCTGCAAGCCGGTCTCCGCTATCCTTCAGGGATATTTCGGTAAATAACCAGGCCTGGGTCTCCGCCATGTTCCCTTCAAAACCGTTTGAATGCAATTGTACTAATCTGTCCGTATGTGTTTCCACACCGGCTTCCGCGGAAACCGCCCGATCTTTCGCGGCTTCCATTGCCGCCGCTTCTGCTTCCTGTGCAAGCTCATTGCGCCGTTGTGCCGTAAGGGATTCAAAATCAGTATCAACAAGTTTTAAGTCCAGACTCTCGCGGCCCCGGTACAGGGCGGGATCCGTCAGTTCCCGGAGGGGATCCGGTTCCATCGCCCGGGTAAGAGCCGTCGCGTTGTCCAGAAACCGGTCCAGTGCCGTTGTGCGGAAGTCGTTCGAAGTGCTCACGCTGTAGCGGTTGTTGTCGTACAGGTGTAATGATACTTGTTTGCGGGAGGATTCCTCTACCTTGTCGATCATTCCTTTCCGGTACACCGTGGAAACATCCCGCGATTGCTTCACTACGACTTTTACCGCTGAAATACCGCGTTTTTTTGCGGCGTCCAGCAGCCATTGTGCTGTTTGTTCGATCGATTGTTCTGTATTCGATGTCATGTGTTTACCCCGCCCACGGTAATCGCGGAAACCTTAACGGTTGGAAGACCCTGCCCGACTGGAACCGATTGCCCGTTTTTTCCACAAGTCCAGGTGCCCTGATCAATGGCTTTATCATTACCGACCATGGTTATTTTTTTCAGGCTGTCCGGACCATTGCCAATGAGATTTACATCTTTAATCGGTCGTGTCAGTTTCCCGTCTTCAATCAAATATCCGGTTTTCACGTAAAAACTGTAATCTCCGGCACCTATTGCTACTTCACCATTCATGAAATCCATCGCATACAGACCTTTCTTGACCGATTGGACGATTTCTTCCGGTGAATGGGGGCCGTTTTCCATGGTGGTTATCCGCATTCGCGGCATGGGAATTGACCGAAAACTTTCCCGTCTTCCGTTCCCGGTCTGTTGTACGCTGTAGTGTTTTGCGCTGATCCGGTCGTGCAGATATGATACGAGTTTGCCGTTTTCGACCAGGGTGGTCGTTTGTCCCGGGCATCCTTCGTCATCCACATTGACGGCTCCGCGCGCTTCCGGTTCGAGACCTGTATCCACGATGGTCACGAAATTTTCTGCGACCTGTCTGTTCATCATGTTGGAAAAAATCGATACGCCCTTGCGGTTGAAGTCCGCCTCAAATCCGTGTCCCATGGCTTCATGTAGCAGAATTCCCGAGGTCGCCGGAGCAAGGACGACCGGCATTTCTCCTGCGGGCGCAACGACCGCATCGAAAAGGAGCATGGTGCGTTCAACCGTCTGCCTGGCAAGTTCATCAATCAGGGTTTCCGAACACATTTCAATGCCCCGTCTGGCGCTCCGGGAGAAGCCGTTTGATTCAACACGGCCTTCCTTTTCCGCGGTACAGGTCGCGTACAAAACAGTCATGGGTCGATAATCTTCTACCCAGACCCCTTCAGTGTTGGCAATGAGGACGACATCGTCAGAATTGCCAAACCAGACGCTTGCCTTGATTACTGCCGGGTTTTGCGCAAGCATTTTCTCGCCAATGCGCCGGGGGATGGTAATTCTTTCCGCAGGCGGAACATCCAGCCATACGGGTTTTTGCGCGTAGAGCCGGGGGATTTCAATGCTGTGGAAGATGTCGACCGGTTTCCCCGGTGCTGAAGAGGCAATGGATGCCGCTGTCCGTGCGGCCGAGATCAGCGCTTCCGGCGTAAGTTCCTCGGTGTAGGCATATCCGGTTTGTTCTCCGTTCAATACGCGGATGCCGGCGCCAAGATCAACGTGCGCATGCGCGCGGTTGACCTGACCGTCCTCGTATCCAATTTGCTCCGAGACTTTATGCTGAAAATAGATTTCCGCGAAATCTCCGCCCCGGCTGACCGCGGCATGAAGTACCTTCCGTACCAGGTCCCGGTCGATTCCGAATTTGATGGTAAAATAGTTACCTGCTGTGGACGGGATTTGTCCGGCTGTATCCGGGTGCGCAGCTGATGTGTTGTATGTTTGCGGCTGGCCTGTTGCCCCGTTTCCGGCAAAATTGTGTCGGTTCATGGATTCCCCCATGACTACCAGTATAGCAGATAGTTTCCTCTGCAGCGCCTTTTATTTTTTTCAATGCACAACACCGGATTCATAAAAGATAATCAAGAATATTTCATTGAATGTGGAGTGGAATTGACTACAATGATGATATGATATTTGTATTAGCAGGGAGGTTCCTGATAATGGGTGTAAAAGAGCGGATGAGTTTTTCATTGGCGGGTATGTTCGTCGGTGTCCTTGCTGTCGTCATGATTCTGGCATCCTGTTCTCCGGGAAAGGAAGAAGCCCTGAAGGCAGTTTCAGGCGGCGACGTAAAGACTGTGGTACAGTTCCTCAAAAACGGCGCGAACAGTGTCGACGAAACCGACAACTACGGAAATACGCTCCTGTCGTTGTCAATACGTGACAAGCAGCAGCTCGTTACAAAACTGCTTGTTGAAAGAGGTGCTGATCTTTCATTGGCAAACATGGGCGGCATGACTCCGCTGCATGTCGCGGCTGCGGTAGACAATCAGGAGGCAGCGGCCCTGTTGATTGATTCGGGAGTAGATCCGGTTCAGCGCAACATGAAAGACCGGGGGAAGACGGCCCTGCACTATGCCGCCATTAACGGATCATTGCAGGTCTGCGATCTGCTTTTGTCCCGGGGAGTGGATGTTGATATTCGTTGTTCGGTGAAGGCGACTCCCCTCAGTTGGGCCGCGTATATGGGTTCGCTCGAGACAGTCAATTATTTCATTGACAAGGGAGCCGATACCACTGCCCGCGATTCTTTTGGCGATTCAATCCTCGGCGCCGCGAAAAACGGCAAGAAACCGGAAATCATTGACTATCTCAAATCGATCGGATTGAAATAGAATATATATCAACTGGATTATCATGTTCTGGTCCGGGGAGGTTCAATGAAAAAAATCATTATCGTTCCGATACTCGTGCTCATGATCATGTCCTGTTCAAGGACCGCTGATTCCGGCAAACAGGGACAAGTACGGAGCAAGGATTCTGTCCTGAAAATAGCCTGTTTGGGAGCCAGTAATACCGAGGGTTACCAGATACCTGATGTAATCAACAATAGCTGGCCGGGCCAATTACAGACAATGGCCGGACCCGGTTGGAAGGTCCTGAATGCCGGTTGTGGTGGAACTACAATCATGGAACAGGGAAATCTCCCGTACCGGATATCACTTGCGTATAAGCAGGCAACGAAAATGGAGCCGGATGTGGCTATCTTTGACTTTGGGTGGAATGACATGAGACCGATGAACAGGCCCGGGATGGAGGAGAACTTCGTCAAAGATTACAATGCCCTGATCGCGGAATTTGCGAGCATGCCCACCAGACCCCGGTTGTTCCTCATACTTCCGCCGTTATATGAAACACCGCATAATAATAAAGCCGCGGACTATGCGATACTGGAGGGGTACTACCGGCAGATACTCTCGGACAATGAAATAACTCCCATTGATTTGCATGCCACGATGTCGAACATGCGTGAATTCTATAACGATGATCTGGTTCACTATTCGGTAAAAGGTTGCGCCCACGCGGCAGCGCAAGTGTACGAGGCAATAACCCGGGAGCTCAAGTAAGCAGTACCTGTTTGCGTTGGACATGCAACGGCCTCATGATTCATCCTTTTCTTGATTAGTATTCGGGCCGTTCAGTATTGTGTCTGCCATACGATGGTATCCTTGTAAGACGGTTCCCGCTCTTCATGCCAGCGTATCATGGATACCTGGTCTTTCAAATAGAAGAAAACCAGAAAATTATGTACATCGGAAGAACGGTATATGTCCTTGTCGTCCATAACCTTGAAGGGCTTGCCCAATTCCGAACGGACTTGTTTTTTCGCCGCTCCCGTGGTCAATCCGTTTATCAGTTGTACCGCATCATCGGTAACAACATACTCAGCGGTGCCGCTCTGTACCGCGTCAAACGAAAAGACCCTGACGCGTAATCCGTCATACGTTACCGTCCGTATCATGCAAAAAGACGGATCGGCGATGTTTTCCTTTTGCAACGGACATTCCGACGTGTTGTTTAGTATCGTTCCGATACTGGCAAAATCGTCTGAATAATTCTTCAGTATGGTGAAGGAAAACGGATTGTTTATGATGTGGTCCGTCTGCCGGATCTGGTGTGTACGGTAAAGGCCAACGGCTACCAGCGTAATACCGGCCAGAGCGAGAAAAATCAGGGTATATCTGATGTTGTACAGTTTGTTCATGCGTATTCTTTGTCGTTATTGTAGGGTGTATACCAATAACTTGCCGCTTGCAAGCGGTGCGGTGATGGTCTTACCGTAGAAGATCGGCGTTCCCGAAACAGTGTCGCCTGCGGAGATTTTTTTCACGACAGATCCATTTTCAGGTTTCAGAGCAACAAGTGATGTACCTTCTCCGTACCAGAGAATACCGCCGGCGAAACATGCAGACGACACGGCTCCGGAGCGCGGGGCGAATCGGGGTTTGCCGGACGTGAGCTCAAGGGCATAGAACGTTCCTTTCGCGTAAACATAAACACCCCCCGAAGCAATGAGCGGATCGGTAAATACGTCAATGCTTTTTGTCGGTTCCAGCTTTTTCTGCCACAGCAAAGTTCCCGTATCGCTGTTAATGGCGCTGACAGTTCCCTTGCGGTTTACGAACACGACTGTATTCCCGGATATGGCAGGAGTGTTTGCAACGGGTTGTATTGCACCTGTATCAAGGCTTTTTTCAATTGCAAGTGTGTCGGCATTGATTTTGTACCACACTCCGGACTTTGAAATGATGTGTATCATGCCTGAAGCGAATGCCGGACTCATATCCGAGCCGTTTGCGAACGGGATTGTGCCGACCATCGTTCCCGTTTTTGATTCATACACGGTGAGGCCCGAGTCATTGGCAAGAAAAATTTTTCCCGCCGTGATTACCGGATGCCGCCCGTAGAGGCCGGTGTTTGACTTGTCGAGTGTGATAGACCATAACTGTTTACCCGTTTCTCCGTCAAATACTGAAAGGGATCTTCCTCCTGCGAACGCGACAACCCCATTTCCATATACCGGGGGATTGAGTGTGTTGGACCCGTTGTCAGTTTTTGCGGTCCAGTGGATTGATCCGTCCGGGTTGATTGCGTAAACAACACTTCTTGAATCGCTGACGTACCGCGATCCGGATCCTGATACGGATACAGTAACGAGCCTGTCTGTGGAGACTGGATGCAACAGAGAGGTGTCTTCCGGTTTTTTTATGAGTGATACTGTTCTGACAATTTTAGCCGTTCCTTCAATCACTATTGATTCTGTCGTACTTTCATATCCTCCGCGATCGATGCGTACGTTGAGCGTTGTTCCTTCATCGAATGAACCGGAGAACGAACCCTTAACGGAAGACATTCCATTGATCGTGGTGACGGCATCGGGTGGATCAACGATTAACGAGACGGTTATCTTCGCAGGTCCGGTTTCCCCGGGTCGGGCAAGATCGAGCGTTGCCGCGTTCCTGAAACTTACCCTGTTTCCCTCGGAGACTGACGTGCGTTTTGTGATCATTGTCGCGGATATTGCCTGATACTGTTCAACTTGTTCGACAATATCAGCCTCCGGATTTGTATTGATTGTCCTGATAATGCCAGTATAGGCTTCGTCAAGTTTTTTTGCTGTTTCGGTGGCGATGGCTGCTTCCTGGCCGGCTGCCACGACCGGCGCGCAAGCCTGTACGGTTTCCGAAAATTTTTCCGGAAGCGATGCCTCTGTATCAAGGGAGGTCGGGTACACGGCAACTGCGCCAGTTTCGACCGCTACCTTCACCTGTCCGGTTTCTTCGCGTACAACCTGAAATACCGTACCCCGCACGCCGCAAACCATTTCAGGGGTACGAACCTTGAAACTGTCGTCTCCCATGAGTTTGCGGACCTTACAGACAACCTTGCCCGCCTGTAATTGTATCCCGGATTCAGTATGAGTTTTGTCTGACAACAGTTTGTAGACACATAAATTTGAATCGGAATCGATGTGGACGCTGCCAAAATCGGCGAATTGCACTTCGCATACTGCATCGTTGCCGGTCTCTATCACCGCGTTTACCGGCACATCCGAGCCGATATCGATTGGTGTATTGGTTCCCGATACTGTCATGGTGACCGTTCCGCACAAGAAGGTTATGGTTCCTGCAAAAGAAGTATCTGTTTGAGCGATTTGTGTGACAGGGGTATCCCCTTTTGTCTGCGCCTCCGGTGACGATGTATCCACCACCGTTTTTTTGCTGCATGATACCAGGCACGCTGCACAGACTGCCAAGATAACAATCAATGATGAAATCAACCTTTTTCTCATAACCGACTCCTGAATCGGAATAGTACATGTTATATTATGCAATATCTCCATTCTACCATATTTCTATAAAAAAAGCAGCAGATTTTGGAAAATTGTTCTTTTCAAAATACACAAACCACTGATGCTGCGCCATGAATACTTCAAACATATCGTCCTGCATTGTTGCGTATGACGTATGCCGACGAATCTTGCGCCAGTACGCCATAGTGCGGGTCAGTATTCTCCCTCAGTATCCGCCTCTTCTTCCTCAATCTCCCACCAGGAGAGATCCGACTGCGTGGGGTAGAAATCCCATAATGAACCGATTTCTTCCATTGTATACAAGGATGCTTCAGGGAGTGGCTGCTCATATGCTGTGTCTTCGTCCCCCTCTTCCGAAAAATTTCCGATTGTCAGAGCAGCTTCGCCGGAGACATAATCCAGATCGAATTCCCAGGTTTCACCGGTATTCCGTTTCGTTGTGTAATTCGACCAGGAAACAAGAGAAAAGGAATCATCCAGATAGCGGAAGGAAAATTTGGAATCCGAGGTGTACCAGGTTCCCGCGTTTGCCCACAGGTGCAGATACAGATGAATGACGCCGTTGTCAATTTCCGCGAGGCTGAACGGATCGTCGATACAGGGATCTTCATGGCGCGGCAAGATATCGTTGTTTTGGAGAATCAGCTCAAAGCCGCCGGAGAGAAGGGCGAAAGCCACTGCAAGGATCCGGGGGTTCGCGTCCCACTCGTCCACGCCGGGGGTCGCGGGATCATTGGTCATGAAGTTATCCGGATTATCCTCCTTCAGGACCAGAAGCAGGTCGTCTTGCCCGTCCTCGTTCAAATCGCCCGTTTCCAGAATCTCCACAGCCCAGCCGGACGGGACAAACGCTTCCACCGAATCAGCGGTTCCAGGCAATTCAGGATAGACCGCTTCGGCAATTTCATACGCGGTTACCGGTACGAAAAATGCGAACAACATGAAAGCCGACAGTGATATGCGAAGCAGATTGTTCATGAACAGCTCCCTTCCCGATCCGGGATAGTCGGTATTGATCAATTCTGCTCCCGCCGCTTCCGTCTGTCAACAGCAATTTTCATGGACGATCCGGGCCTCCTGTTCTATAATGAAACCATCATGAGTACAAATGCGAAAAAATGGTCCAATGATATAACCGATGAAATTGAGAAGGTGTTTTTCGGGAAGCGGCGGGTTATCAAAAAACTTCTTTGCGCGCTTCTTGCCCGGGGTCATGTTCTTCTCGAAGATGTGCCGGGAACCGGGAAAACGATTCTTGCGCGGGCGGTTTCCGCCGTGCTCGGCGCCCGCTTCAGCCGTATCCAGTGCACTCCCGACCTTCTTCCCGCCGATGTTCTCGGCGTATCGGTATGGTCGCCCGAAAAGGAACAGTTCCTGTTCCGTGAAGGTCCCATCATCTCCAATATTGTGCTCGTGGACGAGATAAACCGCGCGACTCCGCGCACCCAGTCAGCCCTGCTCGAAGCCATGGCGGAACGGCGGGTATCCATTGACGGAAGAATATTGCCGCTGCCCGAGCCGTTCTTTATTCTGGCCACCGAGAATCCGGTTGAATTTGAAGGGACCTTTCCCCTGCCGGAAGCACAAAAAGACCGCTTTCTCTTTTCTCTCGCGGTGGGATATCCGGAGGAGGCCGCCGAAGCCCTTATGCTGGAAAATCAGCGCCGGCTGGAACACCCGGTCCATGATCTCGAGGCCATAAGCTCGGCGGACACAATTATCGAAATGCAAAAAGAAGTCGTGGACGTTCATGTCGATGAAGCGCTCAGAAATTACATGCTTGCCCTGGTGCGCGCAAGCAGGGAGGATGCATCGGTGCGCCTTGGGGTATCGCCCCGCGGGACACTTGCCCTGTACCGCTCTGCCCAGGCAATGGCGGCAATGGACGGCAGGGACTATGTGGTTCCCGAGGACATCCGGGAAATCGTTCCGGATGTATTCCGCAAGAGAATCATACTTACCTCCGAGGCCTCACTCAAGAACGTTACCGCGGACCGTATTGTCGCGTCCCTTCTGGACAGTATTCCGGTTCCTTCCCTCAAGGCTGATACATGATAAAACGCTTCCTGTGGCCTTTTACCGTGTATCTTTTTCTGTTTTTAACTGCTTCATCCCCTATGCTGAGAACCGCTGCCGCGCTGGTTGCGGGTGTATATCTGTGCAACAGTCTGTATGTGTTCGTCCTTTCACGGTCCATAACGATAACACGCCGGGATCCGGTACTCCGTGCCTGGAAGAATTCACGACAGACGGTTGAACTCATACTGGAAAACCATTCCCTGCTGCCCCTTTTTTCCTCCATTCTGCAGGATGGGGGCGAACACCGTATACTGGTGCATCTTCGCCCGCGTGAACGCAAACTGGTCAGGTATCAGCTGCTGCCTGCGGAGCGGGGTGAGTTCAAGCAGGGGCCTGCCAGCCTGCTTATCGGTGATCTGATAGGGAACTACCGGAAACGCATCCTGGTTAAAGAAGATGCCCTGTTGATTGTGTATCCCGCATTGCGGAACCTTCACTTTCAACCGGAGCGTGGATATCCGCTCGGTTCGTTGTGTTCTTCTTCTCCAATAGACGAGGATCCCACCCGGTTCAGGTCTGTCCGGGAATATGTTCAGGGCGATGAACTGCGCAGGATTAACTGGAAAGTATCTGCGAAAACCGGCAGCCTTTATTGCAATGAATACGAGACAGCCATGGACAGTCCTCTCATGCTCTTCCTGAACCTGTTTCCGGAATCCTATCCGCTTACCTACCGCTATCAGATCATGGAACAGGCTATCAGCTATGGAGCGTCCTTCATATCAGCCGCAGCGAGAAAGGGACAGGCGGTAGGCTTGGCAGCCTCCGCATCACTTCGCGGAAGCGAGGAAGAATTCTGCATAGAACCGGAATGCGGCGCCGCGACTGCTCTGCTCGACATACTGGCACGATTGAAAGCCGGCTCCCAACCGCCCTGGGACTGTTTTCTGCGTGCGGCTTCCATTCTTCCCTACCGGGCACAGGCCTGGTATGTGGGTCCCGATCCGGGGTCTCATTCGGTTACGCTTTGCCGGGCCGCGGAAAAGCGGGGGGCCGAATTCAGAATGTATCTGACGCAGCTACCCAATGAGGTGGAAAAACGCCTCAAACAGGAGCAGATACGGGTTTCATCCCTGGAGCTGCAGGATGGTGCGTAAATACGATCACTACCGCACAATTATTCATCCTCTTATAGCGTTTGTATTGCCGGCAAGTTTTCTGATCAGCTTTGTGCTGTTGGCGGCAGAGCAATACCGTATGGTGTACATTCAGCCTCCCGGCTTCATGAACAGACTCTGTCTGTCTCTTTTCCTTATATCATTTTTTTCCGGTCTGACCGCGGTAATCTTTGGGAACCTTTTCCAGACTGAACGGGTCAGATGGACCGCCCGGGTTCGTGAGTGTATGGTTCTGGCGTTGATCGTCTATACTGTTGCTTCGTTTTTCCGGACCGGTCCATTACTCACTCGGTTTATTCCCGCTCTTGCCAACGTGCTTCCCGCAGTCTATTCAGTATGCCAATGGATTTGTTCAGTCTGGATACAGAAGGGGTTACGTGACAGGGAAGTTCTTGTGCTGGAACTGGAAGGAAAGGAAGGAACCGTGTTGTATACCACATTGCGGGAAATGGGGCTCCAGGCAGATACGGCGCTGAAGGCTTTGGGGAGGATCAGAATTCAGTCGACAGCAGGCGCGCTTGCTCTTTTCTTCCTTTTGATACCGCAGGAAACCAGTAATATCCACCTGTCGGTGTCCGCCATTGCGAGTGTTATGGTGTATTTCGCGGTTTTTCTTTTCATGCTGGCGGTCTGTTCCCAGTACAGTTTTGAACAGTACGCAGCTGGCGCCGGGTTGCGTGAGGAAGATCGCCAGCGTTCATCGCGGTTACGGTATTCCGCCGTACTCATAATGCTGGCAGGAATCACCGCGTTCTTTGTTCACGGGAAAGCACCACTCATTCCAATCGTGACTGTTTTGAATCTCCTGCGGCGACTGGGCAACTGGCTTTTACGGCTGATTCCCATTCTGCATTTTTCTTCCGGGTATGAACCATTACCGGAACCGGTCGTCACGGAACGCATGAAGCTTGTTCCCATGGATATGGAAGGAGGCTTTGATATACGGTTCATTCTGGAGGTCATCAACCGTTTTTTGCCGCTTTTGCTCGTTGTTTTACTCGTAATCTTTTTGCTGACGCCGCTGCTGTCAAAAAGGTACCGGGTCATGATTTCCCGCCACTCCCCCGGGATTTTCATTTCCGGGTTATGGCTTCTCATTCGCCGATGGTTCGGAAAACGGGATGAAGACGGGGAGGATGGATTCCGGCTTGATCCGGATAACATGGCCAGCGTGCGCAAACGGCTGCAGAGATTGGGTCCGGCACAGACAGACAGGGTTCGACGCCGGGAACTCGGGCGGGTGAGCCGGGCGTTTGTCAGGCTCATTCGCTGGGGAAGACGATCCGGAATCATATTCACCGCTACCAGTGCGCCCGGCAGCTATGCGCAACGTCTCGCTGAACGGTTTCCCGATCAGAAAGAAGATCTTGTATACATCGCAGACTGTTTTGAAGAGGCCGCATATTCTCCCAATCCGCTTGGAAAGGAGCGGCTTGCAGAATATGAGCAATCAATACGAAAAATCATTCGCATATAATAATCATCTCCGGAAAAATAAGATCTAATTCAGGTTTTTCTATAAAAAAAGACTATACTGAAATCAGTACCCGTCAATTCGGGAAAGGAGCATGCAATGGCAGAATGTGAATGTCTTCCCAAGTGTCCCTTCTTTAACGATCGTATGGCCGACAAACCGGCGACGGCAAGTCTGATCAAAAAACAGTACTGTCTCGGCGATAGTACCGACTGTGCCCGGCACCAGATCAAGGTAGCCGCGGGATCCGAGGCAGTTCCGGACGATCTCTATCCCGTCCAGGTGGAAAAAGTAAAGGGAATTCTCGAAAAACTCGGGAAAGCCTGATAGTACGCTTGCCTGTTAGAAAATATCAGTTCTGACGAAGTAGCAGATGACAACAGTCACATAGTTAATTCCGTCAGTTTCGTGTGAAGTTTTTCCTTTTCCTCACTGCCATTTGTTGCAAAGCGCAGTAATGGAAGACCATAGATTTCCAGGATATGATTTTTCATCATATCCCGGAAAGACTGGTTTGTCCCTTTCTTGTGAAAATGAAAACCATCAACTTCAATTGCAAGGATCGGCTTTTTACTGATACGGTTAAAAATCAGAAAATCAAGGTGTGTAGCAGGATTTTTTACATAACGTTCTTCATCTTCAGACAACTTTGAATAATCGCGTATAAGCATATTCAATGACTGGTGACATAGTACATCGAATGTAGAAAAGTTGTTTTCACGTAATACTTCCATAATTAACGCATACATCAAATTTTCAGAATCATAAATTGACACTGTTTTATATGATTTCAAGAAACTGTGGCGAGCTTCTGTATATTGCCGATAGAGAAAATCAAATACCGAATATACATTGCTATCTTTCACAGTAAAATTGTTGTACTCAATATAATGTATCAAATCACTGATGTTACTGTTTTTTGGTTGCTCATTACCAGAAACAACAAGACGCAGCTTTTTCTTCGCCCGGGAAACCGCCACATTCAAGAGATTGGGATCATCTGAAAAACTGGTTATCACATCATCGACAGTCGAAATGATTATTGAATTTTTCTCACGTCCCTGAAATTTATGCACGGTAGCAATATTAATCTGCCTGTCACAAAAAGCATTCTGTAAGGCATTAACCTGTTCGTTATAGGGAGCTATGATACCGGTTTCTTCATCTGTACAAGAAAGATACGGCAGCACTTCCTTAGTAATTACATCTATTTGACGTTGGTTAACATGTCCACGTTTATGATTTCCAACAGGTGTTTTTATCACGGAAATGACATCTTTTTCATTGTCATCTCTTGTCATTATCAACAAATTCCCGTCATAGAACTTTTGGTTAAAAAAGTTTGCAATTTTCGGATGGCAGCGATAATGCTCACGTAAAAGTGTCACCGGGATATCCTGAAGTACATCACACACTGACTGTAAAAAACTCTTGCTGGCAAAATTATAATTTTCGCTGATGTTACAGGAGGTGAATATGGATTGAAGAACATTTCTGTCATTCTCGGTTATAACATTGGGAAGCTGTTTGGCATCACCAACTATAACAGTATTTTTTGCGCAAGAAAGTGCCAAGGCACCTGTCGCTATATCGACCTGGGATGCTTCATCGATCAATACATAGTCGAACATTGCCTTTGTAGAAAGACTGCTTCGCGCAGAGAAGGTGGTGCTGAGAACGACAGGGTATTCTTTTTGAACCTCGGCAGTATTCTGCCACAAATCTTCACTGCTGAATATTACTCGTTCTTTTCTGTTCCCGTACTTCTCATACAGTTTTTGTTTTAAATAAAGCATTGCTGCTTCAGTTTGTCGTGAAAGCAATTCTTCACAATTGTATTCAGAAAGATACTTGTTGAGCATGTTAATCTCGGTTCCCAGTTCATCTTCCTTTTTTTTATAGAATAATGTCTGAAAAAAGGTTGTTACAACACTTGGATCCTGAGCGTAAAAATCAAAATTTCCAATGCCGTACACATAACAGGCCTTGAATTTAAATAACAGCGATGGCTTTCTGCCTTTAATGGAAAACTCCTGGAATTGCAGCAACAGATTCAGTATTTTTTCGCTGCCGGTTTTCCGGTGGATATGATAATCAAAGGAACCTTGAACGGTCTCTGTGGCATATTGTTTGAAGTGGACGCTTTCTGTCTTCAACTCGTCCAGAATTTGTAGAAGCTGTGAGAGTCGTTCCTGTTTTTGAAAGATTGTATTGAGTTTCTCTGATGAACGAAGTGCTTCATTGGAAAAATCACTATCTTCTGAAATTTTAGAATTCCAGGATGAAATATTCTCTGGATACTTGCCACTTTGCTTCTCGAGGAAGTGAGCTTTATTGTCCGAGTTTCCCAGGGGAGCTACAAGGAAATCAAGAGAATATTTTGGGGAGGAAAGTTTCTCATAAATATTTGCTGTGGCGGAGTTATTATTTGATACTACCTGGACGGTCTTTCCGGAAACAAGAAGGTTTGCAATAATGTTAAGAATTGTTTGTGTTTTTCCGGTTCCTGGAGGTCCCTGAATAACGCTAAACTGATTCTCAAGAGCATTCTTTACGGCTTTGAACTGACTTGCATTGCAACCAAAGGGGAATATCGGGATGCTTGTATTGTATTTTTTTACCGGATACTTTGAAGGGTGTATGTATGTCGAAAACACAGTATCTTTTGAAACATAGTCCATTTTGTTGTACTGTTGCTCAAGAAGATTGGTTCCATCATCAGCACGAATGCCGGTAAATGCTGCAGTTCGCTTAAGATAATTAAATATACTTTTTGTATCTTCATCGGCAAGGCATGATACAGAAACAGCTAATACATTTCTATCATAGTCCCGCTCGAGTCCATTTTGAAAGCAAATATGCCAATAATGCAAATTCTCTTTTTGAAACTTAAAGATCACTGTGATGCCATACAATTCCTTTCCGTTATGTGCGATCTGATAGTTCCCGGGATTTAGTATCTCGGGATCTCTTATCCAGACAACATTGCTGGCATGGTAAGAATATATCTTTCCGTTTGTAAACTTGATGGTGTATTTTTCTGTATCTGAATTGTATTTGCAAAAAACAGTGTCAGGAGTTACTATTTTACCGTTTGCAATTATCATGTTCTCATGAAGATTCAAACCGCTTCACCTTATCAACCGAAAGATATCTATTCTGTTTGTTGTAAACTATCAGAAATAAACTCGCCCGCTTCATTCTTCTCCATGAACTTGAAGGTATGGTAATTGGTAAACAATGGGCTGTCAGCAGCAATTGAACCATCCTGATTCATGCCTGTAAATTCAATTTCATTGAATAAAAATGATCTCATTACAAGCCCCTGATTCTTTTTATAGAAAAACTCTACCATCATATATGCATAGCCTTCACCAAATTCGGAGACTGGCTCTTGTATAAAAGTTGTACAGCCAAAATCACCATTAAACTCATTACTCACATCAGAATCGTTAAAGTTGCTTATCGTATCCATGGGGACTTCGTACCCCGCGGCATTATTGATACACATGAAAACCCACATCGCATACTGAATCATTAATGATTCATCATCATCCCCGCAATCGGTGAATAATGAATATCTAAGTTCGCCCTTATACCCGTTTTTTTCAACAGAGAATGCCTGTGTGATACTTACATCATTGTTTTCAAGTGCCGGGATTACTTCCATGTCTTCTGTCACATAGTAGATGACATCAAACTCGGATTCAGACTCTGTGATCTTGAAACGATGAGGTAACATGATTGCATTCAATGCACTGCACATGAAAGCAAGAATAATCATGGCAATGACGCATCGTCTTTTATTCATTCTTTCTCCCTTGTTATACATCCACTTGGATAATTATATACCCGAAAAGAGACGGTAACAAATGGAAAAAGGAACTGTCGCTAATCGGGAAAAATATACCTGATATTGGTTTTTTACATCTTCCCTTCCACTATTTCCGTGTACGTCATCTCATCGAGCGGATACCGCTCGATAATAAGGATTCCCGCGATAAAGATGGCGAGCGGGACCGGGCCGATGAGGACGCGGATGGCAAGAAGGGTGCCGGGTGTCTGGACCGTGTCCGGTATAAAACCCGAGAGACTCAGCGCCAGACCGACGAGGGCGGGCGCGAGCGCGATGCCGATTTTCGAAACGAAGGTCCACATGCCGTAGTACGCCCCTTCTTTTCGCTTTGCCGTGCGTACCGCGTCAACCTCGATAACGTCCGGGAGCATGGAGAACGGCGGCACATAAGAGAACCCGATTCCGATCCCGGCAAATACCATCACGCCAAGTGTAAAGTACATGCCCAGAATATGACTAAAGAAGAATATCGCAATGCAGCCAAGGGATATGATGCCCAGGGCAATCTGATAGAGGCGTTTCTTGCCGGTCTTTTTCGCGAGGATTACGGATACCGGAATGCACAGCATGGCCGTGACCAGAAGACAGATCATGGCGACAGTCGTCATTCCCTCATTGTGATAGAGGTACTTGAAATAATACACGAGTATGGTTTGCAAAAACGTCACCCCGGTCAGGTTGCATGCGTACACCGCGAGAAGGCGTACATAGGTGCCGTTTTTGAAGACACGCAGGAACGTTTCAAGAAAACGTTCTGAAAGCGGCGGCTCATTCGAGCGGTCCTGCTCGCGTACGGCAAAGAACGTGGTGAGTATGGAAAGCGCCATCACGAGGCCGAACAAAAAACCGACATATGAAAAGCCGAGCCGGGTGTTCTCTCCGGCGAGGCCGACGACGGGAAGCACAACGGCCGCTCCCAGAATCGTACCGATGACGGCAAAGCTGAAACGGAACCCGTTCAGCGAATTCCGCTCGGTGTAATCTTTGGTGAGTTCGGGCGTAAGGGAACCGTAGGGAATGTTGACTACCGTATACGCGGTATTGAGGAGGCAGAGTACAAGCGCCGCCCACAGAACGCCGCCGGTCGGGGTCGAGAACTCCGGCGCGGAAAAAAACCACCACATGGAAAGGAATAGCGGAACCGACCCGAAGAGGAAGTATGGCCGGCGGCGGCCAAAACGTGATCTCGTTCGGTCGGACACGAATCCCATGAGTGGGTCGGTCACGGCGTCCCATATTTTTCCGATCAGGATGGCGAACCCCGCGGCCGCGGCTGGGATGCCCACCACGTCGGTCAGGTAATACAGGGACCAGAATCCCATCGCGGTAAAGAAGAGATTTCCTCCCAGGTCACCCGCGCCGAAACCCATCTTGACTCCGAGAGAAAGTTTGCCGTTTTTTTTACTCATCGTCCCGCTCCTTGTTTTCCGATGCCGACGCGCATTCGAGAAATATCCGTATCATGTCGGCAGTCACCGCGTCCACCGCCTGTTTCCTTTTTTTCCGGTATTCATTCATCCGTTCGCGAATTTCTATCGGACTCCCCGCGATCACCACGGCCTGTTTCCGTAACACGGCTGAGCGGTTCGAAATATTTCCGCCCGCGAACCGGGAGACAAGATCTGCCAGATTGACTGCGGTTTCGGCAATGCGGTCAAATGACGGGAGCGTGCCGGCTGTTCCCGAAAGATACCCGCTGTCAAGGTAGTACGCGATATCGACAAACTCCATATGCCGCATCGCGAACCAGGCTTCGCCCGCGCGTCGATCCGCGTACGTGCGCTCGAGCGCGCCGATTTTTTGTGCCGGATCCAGGGAGTAGATCCTGTCCCAGCATTCCTGCCGGAGCCGGTACACGCGCTGAATTTCGTCCCACGCGGGGTGAGCGGTAATGCCCAGGGCCCGTTCACCTTCTGCGAGCGCGATATGTCGCAACGTGGTCCAGCGCGTGTCACGGCTTATTTCGTGGTCGTCAGCTTTTGCATGTTTTCCGTACGTTCGTCCGTAAAAATCCTCGGCCATGGCGAGTACCTTGAGGTCAATGGATTCAAGGCGTTCGTGCAATGGCACTGCCGATTGGTCGGGGACGTCCGGATCGCATGTTATTTCCAGTTCCCGGATCATCTTAAGCAGTTTTTTCCTGTCCCGCGGATCAAACACGTGGTGTATGGACAATGGAAGGATGCACACATGTTCATCCCGCCCCTCTTTCTCGAGTTCCTCCGCGCACCAGAATCCCATCTGCGCGCATCCCGCTTCGAGCCGGGGAACGGTTTCACTCCGGTAGGAGACCTGCCCCTCGGGTGCGAGCGCTATCGGATACGGGCCGCTCCGGATAATCGCGCGGATGGCCTTTATGCCAGCACTGTCGGCTTTTACGTGATACACGGGAACGGCCCCGATACGGGGCAGCAGCCACCGGATGAGCGGACCGCCCCAGAGGGCTACCTCATAGCCGTGTATGAACCGGGCGTGCGGATGCCCTTCCAGCGGGACCCCTTCGCGTCGCGCATGCTTTTTCAACAGTACGTCAAAAAGATACGAAAAAACCTGGGGCTCATCACCGTACGGATGTCGGAAGGCGAGAATCAGCCGCGTGTTTCCGTCCTGAAAATCGCGCCATAGGGAGACAAGCGTATTCACCGCCTGTGGTGCTGAATCCCGCAATTTTATGGAAGAAAAACGAAGTCCCCATCGGAGGTAGAGCGGGGTTATTTTCCTGAGCAGACGCAGGAGGCCAGGGGAGGGATTTGAGGTTTTGAGCGGGTAGCGGTACCGGGCTTTGGTAATCGGTGTATACGGAAGATGTATTCCTCTCATTCCTGCCAGTATCAGGGCGTTTGGGGTAATTGTCAAACCGGAATTAAGGATGCTCAATGAAGATTGAGGCACAACGCGCCACGGTTGGCGGCGCGCAACGGCGGGAGCCGCCCGCGAGAAATCCTGTCGCGGGGCGGGGGCTCCGATTCCTATTCAATCTCTTCTACATACCGGTACTCCCGTAACAGGCGGCCGAAGACGAGGCAAATACCCGCTCCTGCCATGCCCAGAAGGAAAATCATCATACCCGCCCCCGAGCCCTTTGCCGAACCAAAGAGCGAGGTCAGCATGCGGTTGCCCTGATTGGCCGCCACGAGCGGTTCAAACACCGCGTCAATCAGAAAGCCGCCAAGGGAAAACCCGACCGGGATGGTAAAAAACTGCAGCGAGTTCCGGCACGCGTACACGCGCCCCTGCATGGCAACGGGTATCGTTGTCCGCAGGATCACGTCGAGATTTGCCCCCATGATCGGAACGACAAACCAGCCGAGAATTTGTCCCGCGCACCAGAGAGCCGGTTCGTTGGTCAGGGCCAGAAGAAAGTTCTCGATTGTGAGGGAAAACAGCATGGTTCCCACAATAACCCTGATACGGTTTTTCGGTTTCGGCAGGAGGGTAACGGCGAGGCTTCCCAGGAGCGTCGCGATGCCCGCGAAGGAGGTGACCAGTCCCAAAATCTTTTGCCCGCCGTTTTCCCGCGGTAGAATGTACGCCGGCAACGCGGCGTCGAAAGCCGAGGCGACCAGGTTTACTCCCGCGAGAAAGAGGATCAAATGGAGAATCATGGGATTGTGCTTCAGGTACCGCAACCCCTCTTTGGAGGAAGCGATAAGCGATTCCTTTTTTTCTCTTTCTCTTTCGGGATGCGCGATTCGGGGCAGTTTGATCCGGAAGAGCAGCGCGCAAAAGGCGACAAGAAACGTTCCCAGATCTATCAGTATGACGGCGAAGATACCGGCGAAGGCGAATACCGTCGTCGCGATAACCGGATGCAGTATCGTCACGAGAGAATTGGAAAACGAACGCATGCCGCTTGTCTTCTGAT
>CAZQEF010000004.1:0-5068 GCA_964592325.1 uncultured Treponema sp.
GGTCTATCAATGCCGTATCCTTCTTGCCGTGGTCTACTCCCTGACCGGTCGAACCCGGCTTGCCGGTTTTGAGCTTCAGAAACTTCTTGAAGCCGGTTATGAGTCGGTACAGGTATACTGTTCCCTCGGATTTGTCTCGTTTGAGAACGGTGATCCCGAAGAGGCCATACAGTGGTACGAAAAGGCTCTTGAAATTGATGACAGTAACTCAACGGCTCTGAACGGACTGGGTTTCATTCTTGCCGATACCGGCGGAGATCTCACCCGGTCCCTTACCATGTGCAAGAAGGCCGTTGATGCGGATCCGGATAATCCGGCGTATCTTGATTCTCTGGGATGGGTGTATCACAAGCTCGGATTTGCCCAGGAGTCCCGGACCTTTACCCGGCGTGCGCTGGATAAGGCGTCCGACAACCGGATAATACAGGGGCATCTTGATGTTATACAGTCAGCCGGGGGGAGCCGAACATGAACATGAAACGGTTAAAACAGGTATTCCTTTGTGTATGCCTTCTGGCAGTATCGATTTCTGCGTATGCGCAGCCGAGCAACGCCGACCGTGTCCGGGCAGCCGAAGAATTCCGCCGCGGCGTGCAGGCTTACTACCGCGGATATTTTAACGAAGCGGTTCTCGTTTTTGAAAAAGCATTATCCTATATTCCCGGTGAGCCGCGGATACTCGACTGGCTTGGTAAAGCATATTATCGTACCGGGGTGGAGGGGGCTGCGCTCCAGCAGTGGCAGTTTGCCCTTGAAGCGTCAGGCGGGAACATACTGCTGCAAAACCGGATCGAGATTGTCCGTGAACGGCGTACTGTGTCCCCCGTTTTCGACGACTCCGTGCGGTATGTGGAGGCCGGGCTTGTCAGTTCCCTGAACGAAACCGGCCATCTGTTCCGGCAGCCGGTAAGCCTGCTGACGCTCCCGGACGGCACGTTCTGGGCAAGCGCATACGGTTCCAATGAATTGCTCCATTTTGACGTGAATGGTGTCATTATAGAACGCTCCCGCGGTCCGGTCGGCGGTTTTGACCGTCCGTTCGGTCTTGCACGCCTTTCAGACGGCCGCATCCTTGTTGCGGAAATGGCCGCGGACCGTATATCCGTCATTGCGCCGGGCGGCAGCTATATCTCGTCATTCGGTTCAAGCGGCCGGGGGCCCGGCCAGCTTCTCGGTCCCCAGTATCTTGCTCTTGATTCTGCAGAAAATGTCTATGTCAGTGATTTTGGCAATGCACGGATTTCCGTGTATAACCGGGAAGGGGAGTTTCTGTTTTCCTTTGGCAAGAAGTCCCCGCTGTTCAGCGGTTTTACCGCTCCAACCGGTATCGCCATTATAGAGAATCGTGTTTTTGTTGCCGACTCGGTTTCCGGTTCAATACAGGAGTTTGATGTGTCCGGGAATTTTGTGCGGGCACTGCTCCCGGAAGGAACGTTACCCGGTTGCGAAGCCCTCGGGGAGTGGAACGGCTCGCTCATCGCGGCGCTTCCCTCGCGGGCGGTATTCGTTGATTCGGCGACCGGTGCGAATTTTGATCTTGCCCGGCTGGGTAATGCGCCCATACGCATTACCGGAGCGGTTCCTGACATAAACGGCAATCTCATTCTCGCGGATTATCACGGAGAATCCATACAGATAACCTCGCGCATGAGCGAGCTGGTTGGCGGCCTGTTTGTACAGGTTGAGCGGGTATATGCGGATGCCTATCCCGCAGTTACCCTTGAGGTTCGTGTGGAGGACCGGAACCGGAATCCGGTTGTCGGGCTCAAGAGTGCCAACTTCATGGTTACCGAGGGGAAACGGCCGGTAACAGGAATGAAGCTCTCCGGTGCGGGCTACCGGGAAGATGTCTGTGATGTCACCATACTTGTTGACCGGTCGGCTGCCTCGGCGGGATACCCCCGCCAGATTCAGGATGCAATTACCGGAATAGCGGCTGCGATGAACGGGCGCGGTACCCTGCGTATAGTTTCGGCAGGGGCGGTACCGGTTCAGGAAGGATCGGGGAATCCCGCAACCGGTTCCTGGAACGGTTTTCAGCCAAAAGCTGCAGCATCCGGACAATGGGCCTTTGATCTCGGGCTTCGTCTTGCGGCGAATGATCTTGTTATGGCGGAGAAAAAGCGTGCGGTGATTTTTCTCAGTACCGGTACGGTAAACCAGAGCGCTTTTGACCGGTACAGTCTCAATGATCTTGCCTCCTATCTGAACAATAACGGAATCATTTTTTCGACCGTTTATCTTGACCAGAAAACACCTCCGGCTGAATTTGCCTATTTGACCAGGACTACCGGAGGTTCGTCTTACTACGTATACCGTCATGAAGGACTTTCTGCTGTAGTGGATGATCTGGTATCAGCTCCGAACGGCGTTTACGTTCTGTCCTATGAATCCGCGTTGCCAACGGACTTCGGTCGTGCCTATCTGCCGGTCGAGCTTGAAGTTTACCTCATGAACCGTTCCGGACGCGACGAGAGCGGGTATTTTGCTCCGCTTGAATAGAATCAGTACATCAGTTTGCCGCCGATTCCAAGCAGTAGTTCGAGAAGGGCGTTCCCGTTTCTGAACAGTGAATAGTTTGATCCACCGGAAAGTGATACTTCCCCGTTTGAGCCGATGGCTGTCGTGAGTGTATGTAAATACTCGATTGTCATGGTAAAATCGTCGTCTTTCGTAATCGTGAATTGCAATGAATCTTCCCTGCGGGAGGAAAGCGGCATGCTGGTAATCCTTGAAATAAGATTTTCCGGAAGCGATGTGTCAATCGGACGTTTCCAGACCGCCCGCGTGCTGTTCCGTGTCAATTCTCCGGTCCCGGCTATGGTGGCGGAATCGTGGTGAAACGAGTTCTGGAAAGAAAGTGTTGCACCATCGGAGAAGAACAGAAGCAGTGAGTGGAACGTATCGATACTCCAGACAAAAAATCCGGATCCCCATGATGCCGACCACTCGTAGAGCTGGGAGAATTCATCCTGTTCATACCAGGAGAATACGGGATGAATTCCGTATGTTCCCGCAATATTGAGCGCGGTGAGAGTCGCCGATACCGAGCTTTCCCATACATCCTGCCGGTTGTCCGTATCGGCACTTGTTGCAGTTTTTCGGGATATGGACGTATCAACAGCCTGTGGCAACCAGAGATCGGAAAGGCCCGATCCGCCTGAACGGAGCCAGCCGATACGATAGGTATTGGTGAACGTGCGGTTGTCCTGCGCCTGTGAATCCCTGATGTGATCAGCCATGTTTTTCCTGAACAGGTCGTAGACGGGCGCGGTCGAATAGTAAAAATCCATGTTGCCAATGTCCGTAAACAGCGTGTTCGTATCGGTGCCGTAGTTGCCGCCGACGGTTACCGGACGGTTTGTTCCGGCATTCCGTGTCCACGCGGGCGTAAGAACGGATCGTCCGAAATGTATCGGAAACGATATCGTTGTTTCAGCCTGCGAATTACGTGATACGGTAGTTGATGCACGATAGCGGGCAGTTGCTTCAGTATGAAAACGCACGGCGCCGAGGGCTGGTCCCGATTCCCGGTCAAAGGGAGTCATCCAGTCAGTTCCGAAGCTGAATTTTTCATTTCGTTCCGACGCGTCAGGTTCACCGGTTGAAACCATGTACGAAAGGGTATCGGTCCATAATTGCTGCCAGCCGGTTTCGGTTATATCATCCCGTTCGGGAATACCGCTTTGAGTAAAGGCTGATTCGAGTGTGAATGCAACGGAACCGACGGTATCTGAACGTATGACCGGATGGAGTTCTCCCTCAATAGAGCGGAACAGGGTTCGTCCCGAGAAATCGAGAAGGGTGCCGGCTCTGAACGGTACGACTCCGGATAACGAAAGAGAATTGTTGCGGCGGAAGGAGTTTCCTTCAAAATCCGCAAAATAGAACTCATGGAATTCAACCGGCCCGGCTGGCACAACAACATCGTATCCGGCGCTGTCAGCAATACGGTCAGTCTCGCTGCTTGCGGTCAAAGTCCCTTCAGCCTGCACGGCAAGAATTTTGACTCTGGCGTGTGCGGTACCGGAAGCTGTCTGATTCTCTTCTCCCGCAGCGGTTTCCGCGGTAACTTCGACAAAGGGATCCGAGAGGATGTTGATGCCTCCGGCATGCAGGAGAACGCCGGGACGATCCCATTGTACGGAAGTTTTGTTACGTCCGGAGACATAGGTATCGGTACCCGCCATATGGAATTCGTCCAGGTAGACCGTATATTCGGTGGGTTGTGACGTTCCTCCCGACAGACTGTTATCAACCGGGACGGGAGGGAGATCCCACCCGTCAAAACGGATATCGGTACGAACCGGCCGGGTCTTGCGATCAAGAACGGAAAGATGCGCCATTGCCGGCCCGAGAAGAGAATCATCAAGATAAACATCCCTTTTTTCCAGATCTATCCGGATACGGTGCCAGCGGTTGGCACTGAGCGCATCAGTCTGTAATTCAACTTCAAGCGCTGTCTTGCCAATGGAACCGTACTCGCCCGGTCTCGACAGTTTAACCGTCACAGTCGCACCGGACGGCGGAAGGGTTGCCGCGTGAAGATAGAAAACGAGTGAACGGTATTGATCAAGCGCGAGTTCGCTCATGTGGCGGTGGAGCAGCACGGCGTCTGTGGTGTTCTCCGGCGTAAAGCGAACCGAAAGAACCTGGTTGAAGGTATTCTGGTTAAAACGCTGTACGGTTTCCCGATCAAACAGGAGGAGGGCTGCCGGATCAGCGACGTCTTCAACATACAGGCGACCTGCTCCGGCGTACTGGGGTTCGGTACTGCCGGAGAAGGGAGTTTCGTGGATTTCGATGCGAGCCGTTTCAATGGTGAAGGATATGGGCAGTACTGTTGCCGGAATGCTGACAATGCCGTCCCGGGGAACGGCGACAAGGCGGATGTTTTGTCCGGCAGCGAGCGCCATGCGGTCGGAATCGGAGAGTTCAATGGTCTGCATGCTCCAGCCGCTCCCGGCGGGGGGGGTATCGAGCCGCCAGGTGCGGATTGTCTGCGGATCATCATACTGATCCCCGGTCCGGGTTCCGAGCTGCATGAACAGGTCAAAATCATCGCGCG
>CAZQEF010000004.1:5078-18323 GCA_964592325.1 uncultured Treponema sp.
GCTCCCGGGTTCCGTATCATGAGCGAAAGCGTGGCCGTTCCCCGGAAATCCGCTCCGCCTTCCTCCCCGGCAAGAATGTCTGCAATGGACCAGTTGTCAATATCAGTATGTGTTGCCTGCATCACGAGTACCGCCCCGTTGGACGAAGACGCACTGTGATACTGCAGCAGCGAGCCATTGGTATTGTCCAGATATACACGGTCCACAGGATCGAGTGTTCGTTCTGCGGGGAACAGGGAGTCGGGTGATCCGCAGGCGGGCAATCCGAGAACGGGCGTTGTTTGAGACGGCGCGCTTACGTACCACTCGGGGGCAGGGAACAGCTGGACAGGAATGTCCCCCATGCCGAATATGCGGTAATAGCCGGTTGTATCATGGATGGACAGATCAAGCGCTACTGCGGTTTGTGCCGAAAGTGTCTCCCCGGTCCAGGTAGAGCCGGCCGAGAGGATGAAGGATCCGGGACTTCCCTCGGAAGCGTCGGTATAACCGTCCCGGGAAAGATTCCATCGGAGCGCCGAGGCAAGTGAAAAGTCAAGGGAATCCGTCGCTTCCCAGGAAATACCACCGGCGAGAGTGAGGTTGGCATTTCGGGCAGACGAATCGTTTTCTGTCCAGGTGATCCGTACGGTTTCACCTGTTTGCGGCGGTCGGGCAAGCGTAACCAGCGAACTGGTTTCTTCGAATGAGAATGCATAATCCGCGATACCATTCCGTACGATGCGGATGGTTCCCGGTATTACGTTTTCGCCGAGAGAGATGGTGCCTATGGGGGTGTAGGAACGGGAACGTATGACCAGTCCGGTTTCCGGTTTTTTCCCTCCGGATGAAGGAAGGTATAGTCGCGGATATTCGGTGACCAGCGGGAAACGGGAAGAAGGAGTCCGATACCGTTCTATCCCGTCAGGAGGCGCATTGCTGTCTGTCCGGTAAATTTCAGCATACTGTCCTTCAAATTCCTGGGCGGCAAGATTCCTGTTCTTGTTGTCTGTCTGGCTGTATACCAGTTCAACTTCCGTACCTGTTGTCCGGTATCTGCTGGCAAGGGCAAAAGGAGAAAAGTGTCCCCGTTCCTGAACGACGAGCGCGTAGGTACCGTCAATACCGATAATATAGCGATCGGTCAAATCATTGATATATAGCGGATCACCCGGGTCGGGAAGAAAACCGTCCGGCAGCGGTTTGCCCGATGACAGGAACCATGAGCGGGTATCCGCCACGAAGCTCTGAAGGGCAGGTCCCGCGGTTCCTCCACCGGAAATCCAGGAGCCGGTATATGTTACCGCCACCGATTTTACGGTTTCGAAAGAAAGTTCGACAACGCCTTCCAGACTGTGGACCTTGTACTCCGCCATATTCAGTTTTCGCCAGTAACGGTTCGGTATACTGGTGTCATGGTATAAACCTGAATCATCTTCTATGTACACCGACACGGAACCGGTTATTCCAGGTGATGGCAGTACGTACCATTTACCGCGGACTGGTGTTTCAACCGGAATGTAATTGTCGGATACTTCGTTCATTCCGGAAAGTACCATTTCACGCTGTATGGCAGTGTCATACCGTACGAGTGCATCGGCCTTCCACGATTTTCCGCCAAATGTTCCCATGATACCGGGACTTACTATATCGCCGCCGCCTATTTCGATAAACGGGTAGGTATCGGGAAAAATGATGCCCGAGTTACCAATCCGGACATGTTTTATGGAACTGTCATCATCGCCGATATATCCGGCAGCTACGGTATTTCGGGTAAATTCTTCGGCAAAGTTGGCTTCAAAATACCAGGTCTTGTCCAGGAATATCCAGGTTGACATATCGACCGTCTGTTCAAAAACGGGGGGATTCACGGTAAAGGTATCACCGTCCGGAGAGAAATTGATGGAAAGTGTTCCCGTGAGGTTTGATTCCCAGGTTCCGTCCAGAAAAAAATCTACTTCCTTGTCGCCGATTTCAAAACCATAGAGGGAGGAGGGGTCCTCGATGCGGAATACTCCGCTCAAGCGTGCCAGAAGAGCCGCTTCCGGCGTAAGACCTTCGGGAAAGGCAGGAGATTGTGACTCTTGTGAGTCGTCTTCCTGCGCCGGCAACGTGGCTGCCGCAAGAATGAGGAAAAGCATGAGATAAAGCCGGGCCAGTTTCATGTATCGTCCCTGTTAATCGGGTGAATCAGACGTGCCCGCGTTACCATGCGTTTACCCCTTTTTTTTTCAAGTTTGTGGAGCGCCTGTTCAACAAGCTGTTTCCTTTTGCCGCTTCCGTCGTCAAAAAGGGCCAGCTGTTCAGGCGGCGGTTTTTCTGTCAGCCGGTTGACAGACAGTCCTACCAGCCGGACGAGTGCTCCATGCTCCAGTTTCCGGTCCAGCAGCCGTATCGCGCGTTCATAGAGCTCTGAGGAGTCGCGGATTGCCGTGTCACTGGTTGACTGTATGCTTACTGTTGTAAAATCGGCATATCGTACCTTGAGCGTTACCGTTTTTCCGTATAGTCCGTCATCAAGCAGGCGGTACATGAGCTCAATTGACAATTCAAGAAGCAGACTTTCAATGATCTCACGCTCGTGAACATCGTGGTCGAAAGTCCGTTCGGCACTCATGGAGCGGCTGGAAGGTTCTCCTGAAAGGATACCGGGGTCAATACCGCGTACGGCCCGGTATAAAAAAGCCGCTCCAGCAGGTCCGAGAATGCCTGCAAGCAGTTTTTCGGGACAGGCCCGTATGTCGGATACGGTATTCAATCCGGCAGCGGAAAGCCGCTCCCGGGTTTTTTCCCCTGCGCCCCAAACCTCATCAAGCCGTCGTTCGTTCATGAATGAGGATTCTTCACCGTCCTGAATCACATAAAGACCGTCCGGTTTTGAAAGGCCCGAGGCTATTTTTGCAAGGTACCGGTTGGGTGCAACTCCGACCGAAATGGTCAGTCCGGTTTGTTCACGTACGGCATTCTTGAGCAGACGTGCTGCGTTGTCCGGTTCTCCGAAAATACGGGAGGTTCCGCTCATGTCAAGGAATGCTTCATCAACGGATATCTGCTGTATGTCGGGTGAAAACTGGTCAAGCACCGCCATGACTTCGCGGGATTTCTCGTAATACCGGTACATGCGTCCGGGAAGAAAAACGGCGTGAGGGCAAAGCTGATGCGCCCGTGCCGAGCTCATGGCGGAATGAACGCCGAAGACCCGGGCTTCATAGGAGCAGGTTGATACGACCCCGCGTTTGTCGGGATCCCCCGCAATAATGACCGGCTTTCCCCGATACTCCGGGTAATCCAGCTGCTCAACCGCTGCAAAGAATGCGTCGAGATCGACATGGAAATACACCCGGGGGATATTCATTATGAGTCACCGTCTTGTGGCTGCTCCGGTTCCGCTGACGGAATGAAATCGACTGTTTTGACTGCTTCCAGAACATACTGTGGTTCCGTATAAGGATCTTCCAGGGTTATACCCCATGGATTTGCTGTTGAATACATCCTGATTTTAGCCGTGATACGGGAATGTTCACCGGATGAAAAATGAAACGAGTATGATCCCGACGGGTTTTCCGGGGAAACAAAAAGGGTGTCTTCTCCGGCCCCGAGATACGTGTGGGGAATTGACGCGGAATATACAGAAATGCCGCGGTCTGCGGAGATCACCACTTCAATGCGGTTTGCCGGCAGCGCCGGGGTTATGGTGATATCGGCCAGCTGTTTGTCGAGAAACCGGCGTGTGTGCGTCTCTGTGCGAAAAAATGAATCAGGCTCTTCCGGAAAGTCCGGAGATACGGCCAGAGCGGGGTCGCGTGCAAGGCGGAACTGCCGGGTATCTGCCGGAGCGGTGAGTTCAATACGGTTGCCGGAGTCTGACAGGGTATGCCGGATCTGTACCGGTATCGGTCGTCCGGGACCCCATCCGGGATAGAAAAGAATGGTTACCGCAAGAACGAGGGCCGCGATAACAGCAGGAAAGAGCTGAACCGGCAGATAAAAATCATTTTTACGGCCAAAAAAGCCCATGGAATGAAGAAAACGCGAGATCATGAACTGGAATGGAAGCGCGAGAAATGCAATACGGATATTCCATCCCGAGTCGCCGGAGAAAAGCGGTTCGATAGCTTCCCTTGTTCCGGAAAACAGAATGGATCCGTACGGATACAGCGGCAGAAAAAGAATAAATATACCGGCGATCATGAATACCGGATGCTTCAGATGATAAAAGATGAAGGTGATGGCATACAGGAGCACAAACATCGGAGTGAGGGAGAAATCGAACGCGGAGAAGATAAATATGTTTACCATTGCGCAAAAAGCACTCAAATATCCGTATACACTGTCATCGTCGGGAAAGCGTATTGCCTGGTTAAATGAAAGAATGGCAGTGGTAATGAACCAGGCAAAAATGAATTTTGCCGCAATCGCCAGAACGGGAAGCAATGTCCAGCTTTCGCTCGTTGAAAAGCGGAATTTGAATAAAAAGGCAGCCATCGCCCCGCCGGCATATAAACCGGTAATGTTGACAACCAGGTACAGAAGCGGGAGCCACCAAAGAGACAGTGTGTACCGCAGCCGGCGTTCCGGAGATATGCCGGTCAGAAAACTGAACACAAACAGAAACAGAAGGATCAGGGCAAACGCGATTACAATGAAAACTACCATGCTTCTTTCGCCAATAAAAAAGGGCAGGTTGTGGAACCGCTGGATAAGAAAATGCCGATCCTGTTCTTCGGGAATACCCGGGGAAAACGAGCGAGCAAGAGAATCAAGTACCCCGGCGAGATCCAGAGATGTTTCAAGACAGAGTACCGGAATACCTGCGTTGTGGTACGCCCGTACAACCGGCTCTTCCCTGATCCATCCCATGCGGTATACCTGCATGCGTGATTCCGCGAATTGCCAGGGCAGGTCATGATCCTGCAGCGTGTCAGATACAGTCTGAACAAGCCATCGTGGAGGGGTTTCCCCGCGGATTCCGGTGTGAACGGTAACGCGGTCCTCAGCTCCGGGAAGCAGTACAATCATGACAAGCGAATCTTCCGTTACCAGGTGCTCAATAAGCGCGGCGGTTCCTTCCGGAGGATCCTTTCTCAGCGATTCCGGAAGGCGGGAAAAATCGTTTACCGTAAACGCGGCAAGAACCCGTCCTTCGGGCGGGTTTTCATTCCACGTTTGGACATATGCCTCAAGAAGGTTCCTTGCGGCAGGATCCGGATGATCGGGAGCCGTCAGAACAAAAAGCGGCGAGCCGGTCTGTGTCTCTGAATATATATAACGGTTTTCCCGGGCCGGCAATGCGAACGGGAGCACGATGAGTACGATCAGCAGACAAAAAAACAACCGGCGCATCATAGGGCAAGAATAAAGTTTCAATGCCGATACCGTCAAGTGTAGCTTGCGGGGAAATCGTCCGATAGTAAAAACGTGTACAAAAAAAACTATCTGGTATATACTGGGTGACAGACCGTACATACGGGGGAGTGAATGGCAGCCGGCGAGAAGAAGTGTGTATTAAAACTTCCGTTAAAGATAATCCTTACACAGGAAGGGTCTACCTTCTTCATAAAACAGAATAAAAAACTTCTCAAATTCAAGCTTGCGGACAATGTCGAGGAATATGGCATATTCCTTGAAGAGTTTACTCCTGCCAGTATTCAGCGTCTTCTGCTGATCGACTACATATCAAAGATTGAAACCTCAAAGCCCGAATTTGTCTCATCCCGCCAGGAAACCATGGATCTTTCAAAACTGATTGTCTATTCTGTCCTGTATCGACGGTATGATGCGTATATTTTCAATAAAATTCTCAGTTCAGACGTCATCAAACGCTGGAACCGGCTGAATCCGGCAAACATAATCGATGAAAAAACGCACATAAACGACAATTTCCTTCGCAACATCCTCAAAAAGAATGAACAGCTCATTTATGAAGCAAAACAGGAAATTCTTTCTCCGCTGTATACATTTATCAATAAAAACACCTCCCTGTTACCCGAGGAAAAGAACATTCAGCTGTTGCTCAGCGAAAAATTCATGAATAACCTCAGGCCGTTTACCTGGTTCATCATTACAAAATTCAAGGATGCCGACGGCTTTGACAACATACTCCGAACTATCCGTTCGAGTTTGACCGAATACATGGACAAGGCAAAAATCGCCGAATACATCTCGCTCATGCTCATGGAACTGGTGATCAATGCGGAGAACACCAATCTCCGCAAGGAAGTGAAGAACATGTACAAGGGATCCGTCGATCCGAATACGGTTATGTTTGATCCCAATATCCGCAAAAAAGTGATCGCCGAACTGGAAAGGAAGCATGAAGTGGTGTTCGTTTCATGGAAGCTCGGCGGGGGAAGCACATCAATCGGTACCCAGGGCAAGCTCCAGATCGTTGTATACAACAAGGATGATCAGTCCGAAACGGTCCGGGAGAGCATAAACGATAAAAAGAACGCCGACCTCAAGAAGAAATCGCTGATAGATTTCTACCGGGAAATTCCCGAAGGTGATGAAGATACCAGTCTCGGCATGTATTATTTGTCCTATCTCAGCGAAGCCTGTGAAAAAGTGAATGTAAGGTTCGAATCGAATGCCAATCAGTTCCGCGATTCGGATCTGACGGTTATTAACCTTTCCTTCGTTTTCTGATGCCTATGCCCGCATCGTTCCGCGCGGTACTGACAGCAATTCTGGTAACAGCCTTCCTCTTTCTTTCATGTGCCCAGTCAGAGCCGGAAATACGTGCGTCGTCGATACGGCTCCTTCGTGTACAGACATCCGCAGGCGATTTCGTAGAAAGACTGTCGGTTTTTCTGTATTTCAACGATGAGGACGGGACCGAAGATTTCTCGACGATAACGGTGCGTCATGTTGATACCGGCCTTTTTTGGGTTCTTGATGCTGCTGATGCCGATGTACGTATCAGGGGCAGGGACCGCTGGACGGGAACCAGTATATTTGCACCGCCCCTGGATGGTGTCTTTCCCGGAGGAGACTATACGGTGGCCGTTGCCGATCTGGCCGGTAATGAAGCGGTACAGCGCTTTACTCTGGTACGGAGCCCGTTCCCGGAAAAATCCCCGATACGATTCAGCCTTTCGGGGGATATCTGGACATTGGAACGAAACAGGAGTTCCGGAGAATTTACCGACAATTACCTGTTTTTGTTCGATGCGGGGAATACTCTGGTGCATGTCTGGAAAATGCCGGAGAACGAGATGAAAGTTGTCGGCGATCTCGACGTATTCAGACAGGAATATCGTGATGCCGTAACCATACAGGCTTATTCGCAAACACGTGACGGACAGGCCGGGGTATTGTTGAGTCCCGCCCAAATGGAGTAACATGAGCCGGTATGGCACATAGTACTCCCGGTCAACAAATATTGCGAACTGTTCGTACCTATGTACTCCGGGCCGGGCGCATGACCGAAGCCCAGCGAAAGGCCCATGAGCAGTATGCCGGAATATGGTGCATTCCGTTTACCGGAGATGCACTGGATTTTGCGGGTATATTCGGGAACAACGCACCGGTTGTTATCGAAATAGGATTTGGTATGGGACACGCCACCGCACTCATTGCGCGTGATAATCCCGGAATTAATTACATTGGCATGGAAGTACACCGTGCCGGGGTTGGCCGTCTTCTTTCGGAAATCGAGCGATTGGGACTGACCAATCTCCGGATCATTGAACATGACGCGCTTGAAGCGCTTTCAGTCATGATACCGGATGATTCCGTTTCCGCCTTTCATATTTTTTTCCCCGACCCATGGCCCAAGAAAAAACACCACAAAAGGCGACTTGTACAGCGACCGAGAACCGGCCTGTTCGTACAAAAGCTGTGTTCCGGCGGATATGTATACATGGCAACCGACTGGGAACCGTATGCTGAACACGCCCTGGAAGAGCTGTCTTCCACCAGTGGTTTGAAAAACCGGTTTGAACGGTACGCTCCCCATCAGACATGGCGTCCCCAGACCCGTTTTGAACAGAAAGGCATACGGGCCCGGCACGGAATATATGAACTCATGTTCGACAAGAGGCGGGAGGAATAGCCCATGACGGATAAAGCCGGCAGGAAACCGGCCCGGGTCAGGGAACTGGAAAAGAACATACGGTACCATCAGGATCGCTATTACAACGCCGAACCGGAGATATCCGATGAAGCCTTTGATGCGTTATGGGACGAACTCAAGGCGCTGGATCCACAGAACAGCGTCTTCATCGAAATCAACTCGGAAAGCACCGACGGATTTCCCAAAGAATACCATCTTATTCCCATGGGAAGCCAGGAGAAGGCAGCAGATCCGGAATCGTTTACCGTATGGGCGGAAAAAATGCCCTTTACCGAATTCCTTGTGCAATACAAACTGGACGGGGCGAGCCTGGAACTGCAGTATGAAAATGGTGTTCTGACACATGCGGTTACCCGCGGCGACGGGAGAATAGGCGACGACATAACCCGGAACGCGCGCAAGATGTCCGGCGTCCTGCACGAGCTGCCGGGTGCATACGGCCCCGCAGGTACTACGCCTTTTTCCGGAGGAGTGCGCGGCGAGGTCATCATGCCCCGCGCCGTACACCGGGAACATTTTTCGGACAAGGCAAACTGCCGGAATGCCGCGAACGGTCTCATGAAACGAAAAGACGGCAGCGGGAACGAGTATCTTCAGGTGCTCTGTTACGATGCCGCACCGGGAATACCTGGAAGTCCGTTTACTGGCAATTCCCCGTTCACCGATGAACTGGAGAAACTTGACTGGCTTGCCGCATGCGGCTTTACGGTGGTTCATACTGAAATTCGTAATGGTGCCGCCGCGGTCATTGAATACCGCGCGCAGGTCATGGATATGCGCGGGGAACTGCCGTTTGATATTGACGGACTGGTCATAAAGAGTCGCGATATAGATCCGGCAGATCTTGCCAGACCCCGGCCGGAAAAGCAGATTGCCTTCAAGTTCAGCCTTGAAGAAGCTGTTACCGTGCTGCGGGAGGTTTTCTGGAGCGAATCCGGGGCAACGTATACCCCCATTGCCAGAACCGATCCGGTTCGGCTCGCGGGAACGACCGTTCAACGGGCAAACCTCGTAAATCCGAACATGATAGCAGATCTCGGTCTTCGTATCGGCAGCCGCGTGGTCGTGACCAAACGGGGCGAAATCATTCCAAAAATTGAAGCGCTGGTCGAAAATCCTCCCGATGCCCGAACCATTGAACAGCCGCATGTCTGTTCGACATGCGGAAGCGCTCTGGCAGACGAGGGCACGCGATTGTACTGTCCGAATGCAGAATGCCCGAAACGTCTGCACCACCGCCTTGAAAAATGGATTTCTGTTCTCGACATCCGTTCATTCGGGGAAAACCTCATACGACGCCTCTTTGAAGTCGAGCGGATCCGTACAATTCCCGATTTGTATACGCTTACCGTCGACGATCTTTCCGGGATGGAGCGGATGGGTCCACAAAGCGCCGCCCGTGTCCTTCGTGCGCTCTCTGCGCGGAAAACGGTGTCTCTCGCGGAATTCGTTGCCGGTTTTGATATAGAGGGTATCGGGGTCACCATGATGGAAAAACTCGTGGCGGCCGGCTACGACACGCTGGACAAACTCTTTGCCGTAACAGAACAGGAACTGGAAACGGTACCGTACTTCGGCTCGGCTCTCGCAAAATCTCTTGCAGGCCAGCTGGCGGTGTTACGCCCGGAAATGGAAGAGCTCATCGGTTCGGGATTTATTGAAATTGCCAAACCGGTAGCAAACGGCACGTTTACCGGCAAATCGTTCTGCTTTACCGGTGAACTTACAACCATGAAAAGGAATGACGCAGAGGCGATGGTAAAGTCTCTTGGCGGTTCAACGAAATCAGCGGTCACCCGGGATCTTTCATATCTCGTAACCAATAATCCCGCTTCGGCCTCATCAAAGAACAGGAAAGCGCGGGAGCTGGGTATTCCGGTTATCGATGAGGATGCTTTTCTGGCGCTTGCGCAGGGTAGCACTGTTTCGGAAGAGCCGGAGCTCGCGGAAAAAAAAGAATCAGCCGGCCAAATGGAGCTTGAATTGTGAAATTCCCGCGAAAGAAAACACTCGGCCCGCTGATCGCCATTTTACTTTTCGCAAGTGCCGCGGTACTTCTGCTTTTTTTTATCCTGTATGTTATTATGCCTGTCCGGATACTTTCAAAAGTTGCCCTCAGCGATGAAACAATGCCGGTATCGGTTACGGTGTACGGCCGGGGTTCCGATACCATCAGTGCCCGTCTTGCCCTGTATTCGGCCGAGGGTACTGTACTCAATACCCTGGAACGGTCATGGCCCGGATGGGAGATCGGCATGGAAACCCTGCTGGTGCAATGCGGTAACGGATGGATCATATTCCCCCTTACGGTGAGTACCGATGAAACGCGGGGAGGACAGGGTGTCGAGGTGCTGCGCTATTACTCCCGTTCCGATTTTCCCGCGCTCTATGAGAGCCCCCGTATCACCAGAATCGAACGTACGGCACTCCGCCGTCTCTTTTTTCTTGCACGGCACGGCTTGTGGGGGTCGTCGCGGGAAGGACGCTTTCGCATAACAAAGGCGCTGCTGCGGCAGTTCGAGACCGGAAGGGAGTACTTCCTCTTCGTTGATAATTCAGGGAACCTTTCGTTCCGTTAACCCGAAAATTTTTCCTTCATTTTTGCAAGAATATCTATAGCCTCGCCGGTTTCAACCGGCCGACTCGGTTCATGGTACTCAACCAGCGACGGTGGAATCTCCTGCAAAAAAGGAGAAGGGGTGCATTCAACGGCGCCACCCATTTTACGACGGTGCTGGCAGCTTGAAATGAAGAGTTTGTCGCGGGCTCGGGTAATGGCAACATAGAAAAGGCGCCGTTCTTCCTCAATATTCCCGTCTCCCTCTTCAACGCTCCTCGCGTGAGGAATAATGCCGTCTTCCGCGCCAATAATGAACACTACCGGAAACTCGAGCCCTTTTGCCGCGTGAATGGTCATGAGGTTCACCTTGCCCTTGTCGGCATCATCTTCAAGATCATCGCGGCTGATAAGTGTTATCCGGTTCAGGTAGTCATACAGAGAGGTCTTGAAATTATCGGGATCCTTTTCCCAGGTAGAAATTGAATTGATCAGACTGTCAATATTGAGAAATTTGTACCGCGCCGCTTTTTCGTTTTTCTGGTATTCCTGCACCAGATAACTCCAGTAATCAATCGCGTCCACCATTTTTTTGACCTTGTTGGAAAGGTCCTTGCCGGAAAGCATGACGGTACGCTGTTCCGAAATGAACGTGATGAACTCCAGAAGATCCGCTTTTGACTTTTCCTTGAAGTCGGTTTCGTTCTCCTTGAGCAGGTGGTCGACGGCTGTCCAGATGGAGCAGGACCGCTCCGTTGCGATGGCGGATATCTGCTCTATCGTTTTTTTTCCGATCCCCCTGCGCGGAGTATTGATGATGCGCAGCAGGTTGATGTCATCGTCGGGGTTTGCGATGACGCGCAGGTAACTTATGATGTCCTTTATTTCCTTGCGCTGGAAAAAGCTCGTTCCGCCGGACATGAGGTAGGGTATGTTTTGTTCAAGGAACGCTTCTTCAATGGCCCGGCTCAGGGAATTGGTTCGGATGAGTACGCCGAAATCGTCGTATTTGCGTTTTTCCTTCATGCGGATGCTCTGGATCATGTCCGCTACAAAATCGGCTTCTTCGGTTTCATTCGCCGGAATGCAGATCTCAACCGGTTTGCCCGAGTCATTCCCCGACCAGAGCGCCTTTACCTTGCGGTTGGTATTGTTCGCGATAACCCCGTTGGCTGCCGCGAGTATGGTTCCGGTCGAGCGGTAATTCTGTTCGAGCTTGATTTCAAGAAGGTCGGGAAAGTCGTTTTCAAACATGCGGATGTTTTCATAACTTGCACCGCGCCAGGAATAGATGGACTGGTCATCGTCTCCCACGACGCAGATGTTGCGGTCAGCGAGAAAACGCATGAAATGGTATTGCTGGATGCTCGTATCCTGAAACTCGTCGACCATGACGTATTTGTAACGTTCACGGTATTTTTCAAGTACGTCGGGATGCTCGGTAAAGAGTTTGATCGGCAGCAGTATGAGGTCGTCAAAATCAACCGCGTTAAACAGCTTGAGACCCTGCTGATATTCCTCGAACAGTCCACGATACTGATCGTTTGCACGGTCCCAGGTCCATCGGCCCATCTTTATATTTGAAAAAAGATTGCCGATCATGTAGACATCAAGGGCGTCCTGGGTGAAACCGAGTTCACGGCCGGCATCCTTGATGAGCTGATTACGGTCCACATCATCGTAGATACTGAAATTGTCACGCCATCCGAGCCGGTGTATGTCTTCCCGGAGAATACGGACGCCGAATGCGTGGAAAGTACTTACCGTAAGCATTTGCAGCTTCTTTCCGGTGCGTTCCCTGACCCGTTCAGCCATTTCACGGGCTGCCTTGTTGGTAAAGGTAAGCGCCAGTATCTGCGACTGGGGAATGCCGGAATCAAGCATGTGGGCCATGCGGTAGGTTATTACGCGGGTCTTTCCGGAACCGGCGCCGGCGATGATGAGAACCGGTCCGTCTATTGCGGTGACCGCGTTGTATTGTTCAGGATTAAGTTCTGTGCGGAAGTCATTCTTCATGTGTTCAACACTATATTGGAGAAAAAGACACTTGTACAGACGCGAGTACTGCGGTTATACTGACGATCAAGGAGAAAACGGTGGCAGCACACGGTACTATCGGCAGAGTTATTGTTCTCGTTATTTTGATTATCCTGCTTGCCGCCGGAGGAATTCTCTGGTTTGACTATCTCGGCATTGTCGAATCCCGCCGTTATTTTTCTCCGCTGTATGAATTGTTCGGACTGGAAACACGTACCGGCATATCAACCCTTCCCGGGGAACCTGGCGATCTTGATTCGGATCGCTTTGCGAAAAGGCTTGAGTCGGTTGAGCTCCGCTCCCAGGAACTGGATACACGTGAAGCGGATCTTGAACGCAAGGAAAGCGAAATACTGCAAATGGCGCAGGAACTCGATGATCGTCTTGTTTCGGTGGAGGAACGGGAACGAACCTTTGCGGAAATCATGAAACAGACCGATGACCGAAATGCGAACATACGTAAGATTGCTGAATATATGAACGGTATGCCCCCGCAGAAGGCAGTGAACAACCTTCTTGCCATGGATGATCAGGATGTTATCGACGTGCTTCGCATGGCTGATGCGCTTGCGGAAGAAGCCGGTCGCGGTTCTTCTGT
>CAZQEF010000005.1:0-15947 GCA_964592325.1 uncultured Treponema sp.
CTGCTGACAAGCAGCCCATAACGCCCGGAACGTACATCCTCGAGCCGGAGCGGCGTCTCTTTCCAGGGTTGTCCCCCTTCATCCAGGGACTGTAAAAAAGTTTTCCGGGTAATACCCGAAAGGACCCGGGTCGCGGGCGGGGTATGTACCGTTTCGGGAGAATCCTTGTCCACAAAAAACACGTTTGTCCGGGTTCCTTCGGTAATCTCGCCGGTCCGGTCAATCAGCAGGGCGTCATAACAACCCCGCTTTGACGCCGCGCGGAACGCAACGGTGGAAAGAAGCATGGAAAGACTTTTTGCCCGGGGAAAATGGCGCTCTCCTTCATACAACAGACACGTAACGCCACCGGTCTTCGCGTCTTTTGGCGGATACAGCGCCGGCTGCGGAAGGATGTACCAGTCCGCCGGACGGCCGTCGTGGGCAAGCACCACAATCCGCAGATTGGCATCAACGAGTTCAAGGAAAACAACGATCATACGGAGTGCGCTAATCAAATCATCACGGTCCAGCGTATGGTCAAATCCCAGAATTTCCGCCGAGGATAGAAGTCTGTCCACATGATCTTCCGGAAAATACAGAAGTCCGGAACGAACCTTGAGGACTTCATAACAGCCGTACCCGTACAAGAGGTCCGTATCATTCAATGAAAACCGGATGGACGATTCGTCAACAAGCCGTCCATTATGGATAATTTTTGCTTCTGTCATAACGATTCCTGCATCAAGAATACCACAGGAAAAAGCAAGACGCCACTACCGGCGTCCGGTAGCGGCGTATGGCATCAACGTGACTCCCGTTTTACCCGAGAATCTTCTTGAGATCTGCTTCAGGAGTTGAAATAGGGGTCACATTCCAGTTATCCACCAGGACCTTCAAGACATTCGGTGAAACAAAGGCCGGAAGCGTTGGGCCCAGATAAATATCCCTGATTCCGAGAGAAAGCAGGGTGAGCAGAATGCACACCGCTTTTTGTTCGTACCAGGAAAGCACGAGAGAAAGGGGCAATTCGTTTACTCCGCATTTGAACGCATCTGCAAGGGCGAGCGAGACCTTTATGGCGCTGTAGGAATCATTGCATTGACCCATATCCATGATGCGGGGAAGACCTCCGATTTCTCCGAGATCCAGATCATTAAACCGGTATTTTCCACAAGCCAGGGTCAGAATGATTGAGTCGGCCGGGGTCTGCGTTACAAAATCGGTATAATAATTCCGTCCGGGCTTCGCGCCATCGCAACCGCCCACAAGGAAGAAGTGTGAAATAGCGCCGTCTTTTACCGCGTTTATCACCTTGTCAGCCACGGACAGCACCGTTCCGTGTCCGAATCCGGTGGTCAGTACGTTGCCTCCGTTGATACCGGTCATCTTGCGCTCTTCAGCATACCCGCCGAGTTCTTTCGCTTTCTCTATGACCGGGGTAAAGTCCTTTTTTCCATCTTTTGAGTCAATATGTGCCAGGCCGGGAAAGCCGACGACACTGGTGGTAAAGACCCGGTCGGAATAACTCGCCTTCGGCGGCATGATACAGTTAGTGGTAAAAAGAAAGGCACCGGGAACTCCGTCAAATTCTTTTTGCTGGTTCTGCCAAGCCGTACCAAAATTACCCCGAAGATGTTTGTGTTTCCCGAGTTCGGGATACGCATGACAGGGAAGCATCTCACCGTGGGTATACACTGAAACCCCCGATCCCTCGGTCTGTATCAAAAGCTGCTTGAGATCAAGAAGGTCGTGGCCACTGACTACAATAAACGGACCGGGCGCCACATTCGTAGTCACTTTTGTAGGCGCGGGGGTTCCATAGGCACTGGTATTGGCCGTATCCAGCAATTCCATGCAGGCAAGGTTCACTTTACCGAATTCCATGTTGAGATCAAGGAGCTCCGGTACGCTCAGATCGTCTCCCAGTGCCCGTAATCCCTTGTAAAAGAACTCATTGACCGTATTGTCACTCTTGCCGAGCGCGGCGGCATGATGAGCATACGCGGCCATGCCGCGCATACCAAAGAGAAGGAGCGACTTGAGACTGCGGACATCCTCGTCTCCGGACTGCCACAGGATTCCAAGATCCATTTCAGGATAACGATCGTAACCGCCAAACCCGATCACGGCTGCATCAAGACGAGCGGCAAGCGCCGAAATTTGCGCGTCATCAAAACTCACATTGGTAATCGTGGTAAAGAGGGCATCAAGCACCAGCTCGTCTGTTTTTAACGAACGGCCGCTGTCCTTGACGGCCCGAGAAAGAGCAATCAGTTTTCCGGTCAATCCGTCCTGGAGATTGGCCGTTGATTCTTTTTTCCCGCAGACACCGGCAACCGTACACGCTTTTCCCCCGGCGGTCTGTTCACATTGATAACAAAACATTGACATTTTACACCTCCTTCAGGCAGTAACTGTCACCAGTTTAGCGTCAATGCAATTTTCTTAATGTTGCATTTGCAACGCGCTTGAGATTTTTCAGGAGCACACCCCGATAGTCAGGAAGGAATCAGGCGTCCAGGGCTCTCCAGTAAACGAACCAACAATACGTACGCTGGTAAACCCGGTGTTATACAGATATTCTTCGATCTGTTTTCTCCGTACAGGTGTCAATTCTACGGAATTCCGTATTTCCCGGTTGTTTTCCGGATCGGAGAGAATGGTATCAAAATCAAGTCTTCCGTTTTTTTTGGGGAGAGAATAATAGCGGTTAAAGGTTATTTCGCCGCGTTCCAGCGTAGGAAGCCCCCGCAAATGATTGTCAAGAACACGGTCATAGTTGATTATCTGAAAAATAAAGACCCCGCCGCCCTCAAGGTGACGCGCAACGCTTTCCAGAAAGTCGTTCAGCTCGGGAAGGTCCAGATGCACAACGGTATTCCCCATACAGGTAATAACGGAGAATTCTTCCTCGGGGAACAACACGTCCAGATCGCACATGTCTGCTTCAAGAAGTTCCGCTCTTTCACGTACTCCGGGCGGAAGTTTTTTTGCCACCCGGGAAAGCAAGGCCGGATCAAGATCAAGCCCGTATAAACGGCGAAATTTTCCGCTGAATGCTGAAAGCAGGGTTCCAGTGGCGCAACCGATGTCAAGATAACGGTCAAAGGGTATCTCGAGCGCGGCAAGCTCCCGTTCCAGGAAGGAACCGGCCTGCGCTTCCAGCGGAAAAAGGAGGTCATAGTACTCTGCAATCCGGTTATACATGGCCATGCTGCAACTCCCCTACTTATAAGAGTAGGCGTTCCGGTTACGGGGTCAATAGCGTTTATTCTTTTTTTATGGCATAGTAACAAAACTGAAAGACAATGTATAAGCGCTGCTATTCCTGTTTCAGACCGAAAAAACACTGTCTCTGCCCGGAAATAACCGTAATTGACCCCGGAGTTGCATTTCTTTTTCTGATGCATCCAAAAGAGGCATACCAGCAAAAAACCGGTACCGGCAGACTTTGCGCACTCTCGCTCGCCGAATCCGAAATACTCGTGGGAATAGATTTTACCGATAATGCCCGTTTGCTTGAACTGACAAGCGGACGAAAAGGAAGTATCCCGTACGGTGAGGGGATGAAGTATTTCCCGGTTGTGCTTTTCCCCTCGGACCAGGCGTTTACCGCGACTGATCCCTTTCTTGGGGAAAAACCGCCCGGCAAAAAACTTCTTGTAATCGTTCTGGATGCCACCTGGTTTTTTGCGAAAAAAATGTGGAAGCTTTCACGGAGTCTCCATGATCTCCCCTGTATTTCCTTCAATGAGGATTACCGTTCAAGATTCGTTTTCAAGAAACAACCGGCTCCTGAATATCTTTCCACAATAGAATCGGTAGCCTACCTTGTTCGTGAACTGAAAGAAGCCGGACAGGCCGATTCGTCCGCTGACGAAACGGCTCTGTTGCAATTGTTTGACACCATGGTCCGATTCCAGCTTTCCTGCGAACAAACCCGCAATGAAGAACAGGCGAGAACCCTGCATCCGGAATTATTTAAACGTCAGTGATTCGAGGTATATCTGATACTGTTTTTGCAACTGAGCGAGTTCTTCCCGGTTTCTGGTGATGTCGGCCGCCAACCCCGCCAACCGCTCGTCTATTTCGGTCAATTGCTTAAGATACTCCTGCCCCTGACGGGAATTGTTTCCCGCGGCATGAATGTTACTGCGTATACGGTCCTGTTCTGCAACTTGTTCTGAGCGTTCCCGGGAAAAAGCTGCAAGCGTTTCCTCGCGGTCGGCTATGTTCCGCCGGAAATCCACAGCTTTTTCCAAGGCCTTCCTGATTTCTGCCGGAACCGCTCCGGATGTTGCATAGTAGAGAAGCGCTTCGGTATTTTGCTGCAATAACGCTACGGTTTCCGCAACCGGACGATCCTCCTGAACAGTAAAAGTGTCTGTTTTTCCCGCAGGAATTTCAAGCGCAAAACGATAGGTTTCGGCTGTTTGTTCTTCTGGCTTTGCCGGTTCCGCAAGCGCAGTTCCCGGTGTTATCGCATGTTCGATAATAAGGTTGCGTATTTCCCCGGCGGTGTTTTTAAATTGATACAAAGTTTTCTTTTTCTGTGTCCGGGTAATGGTCAATACCCCGCGGGAAACACTTACCGAAGCAACGTCCCGTGTTGTTTCTTCCCGGAGGCTTCCGGTAATGCCAAGATCCTCGCCATAGGCGACTAACCTGGTATCATTCTCGGGGAAAAAATCCAGCAAGGCATCTCCCGCATAGGAGGCTCCGTCAAAGACCGTTACCGGTCCTGCAGGGAGCTGCATTTTCGATTCGTTCCCGAGCTCAACACAGAGCATTGGATGAGACTCCCCGGAAAATCCGTTTGTTCCGGAAAAGACCGAAACCTTTTTCGTCCGTACCTGAGCCTCGGTGAGCGGAACCATGGCACTTTGCCGTCGCGGAATGGACACCGGATTTTTCAGGGTAAACAGGAACAAATCTCCCGCTTTTGCTGCTGCTGCAGTTTCAACCTGCCCCGCTGAAATACCGTCGGATTTACGTTCTGGTTTCATTACCCGGCTCCGTGACGGCATCATGGCCGGTTCCGATGCTGCAAGTTCCATCTCATAAGCATACTCGTCCATCATTCCATTATCCAGGGCAGAATCATACACCTCGGGTGCAGCGGCCCCTGCTATGGCCAGCGGTATTTCCGGTCGGGACAGATAATATGGCGGATACAACTGCTGGATGAATGAAATCGGGCGTCCGGAAACCAGCGTTAATTCAATGTTTTCCCAATCGGTGTCGCTCGTATTGTCTATGATTGCCCATCCCTGAAGGACCGGATTCTTTTGTGAAAGATCCAGGCGGTATGATATCTTCCAGACTGGCGCCGGGACAATATATCCAAGGGAAACGGAACGGGAACCCGTTCCGGAAAGATGCACAGCAATATTTCTTGTTTCTCCCTCACGGGAAGCGGCAAGAAGCGCAAGAGCCCGCTCAAAATCACGTTTGATTACAGGATCTGTAAATTGAATTGAAGCTATTTCCGAAAGATTGATACTTCTAAGTCCCTCATGGGTCAGGAGGTTCACACGTATCTTCGAAATAAATTCTGATCTTCCTCCCGCAGTGTCCGGATGAATGTCCGTTGTTTCGACTCCTACAATCTTCCCGGACATCATCTCAGGAACAGTTACCGTTACTTCATACCCGCGAAGTCCCTGAAGAATATCCGGCAATCCAGGGTTTCCGGAAAGATCAACCGAAAGACTCTGCAGGGTACGGACCAGGGTATCTTCTGAATCATAGGTAACCGACGGATTTCGTGTTTGGGCATCGTGTACTACCAGGGATTTGAGAACATCGTTTACCGCATCCCGTTGAAAAGGGAGCGTAATAACCGCAGGGCCCGCAAGCGGTCCTTCATGTTCCACAAAACTCACTCCTGATGAAAACAGGGCGATTTTGCGTACCGGAAGAGTCCCTTCACCGGATTCCCGGGCTTGCGCGGCAAGCGGATAAACTGCCAGACATGCAGCACATACTGTTACAATAAACTGAATATGCATCTTTTTATTCACCGTCATTATGTCCTCCTGACAAAATCGAATATTTTCTGCATATATAAATCACCCGCATAGAAAAAAGAGCCGATATGAGGCGCTTCCGGTACAACAACCATTTCATCCGATGGTTTCACGGCGCGGGAAAAGAGTTTACGTGCCATTCCAACCGGAATAAGCACATCCTTCTGACCATGAAACAACAGCAAGGGAATTGGAATCGTATGTGTTACTTTCTCGGGATTCATCCGGCCAAAACGGATCCTGGTATGATAAATGGAAAGAATATTGGCCCCAAAGGTTATAGACTTTGCTATCATGCGATATTTTACCATTGATTCAAGAACTCTTATCAACGACTCGCTGTAATCAGAATAACTTGAGTCGGAAATAAGACCCCTGACCGCTTCATTCCGAATACGTTGGTTTGCTCCATAGAGCAGCACCGTAGCACCACCCATTGAAACGCCGTGGAGGTATATGTTATTTGAGCCATATCGTCCGGCAACAAGATTCACCCAAAACCCGAGATCCTCAGATTCCCTGACCCCCATGGTTCGATATTTTCCCTCACTCTCACCATGTGCCCGCTGATCTATCATGCAAACGTTCCAGCCATTATTATGATATGCCTCTGCCAGATGTTGCATCCCTGAGGAAGAATCCATCAAGCCGTGAAGCAAAATAACCGTCCTCTCCTGAACAGGAAGCAGTTTTTCCGTATACCCGGATTCCAAGGTTCCCGGATTTCGATCTTCCGGCCAATAAAACCCGCACAGGGTCAGCCCGTCTCTGGAAAGAAGAGACAATTCATCAAAAAGACCCTCCCTGCGGTTGTTTTCCCAACGCTCCCGTCCTTCGATAACAGAATCCATTAATATCGGATCCTTCGTATGTGAATACGCTACGGTTCTTTTTTCGGCTTCCAGCACGTATTTTGGTTCAAACGATGCGTGCGCCGTACTCATGGTAGAGTGGTATATAATAACCCCGGCAGCAAGAGAAAATAAAAACCATCCCAAAAAAAATACTGTTGGAATAAAGATAATTACACTCAGAAAATTTTCCACCTGGGCAAGCCTCTCTGATCAAGAATATACAGATCAGCCAATATTGACAACTCACGAACTAATGCGGATAAAACTCATCTCCTATGCTATACTACCCCGTAATGAGCACAAAACTCCTTGCAGACCGGCTCATGTCTGGTATTTCTTCCGTAATACGCGGTAAACCAGCGGAGCTTGAGCAATTTATCACGGCTTTTCTCTCTGGAGGTCATCTTCTTCTGGATGATTATCCCGGGCTCGGAAAAACAACGCTTGCCAAAACATTGTCAAAACTTGTCAGGTCCGGCGCCCAGCGGCCGTCAACCCCAGTTTCATTCAAGCGCATTCAATTCACTCCGGATTTACTGCCCTATGACATAACAGGGGTGGACGTGTTTAATCCGGAGAAACATGCGTTTGAGTTCATGCCTGGCCCGGTTTTTTGTGACATTCTGCTGGCAGATGAAATCAACCGTACGACACCGAAAGTACAATCCGCCCTTCTCGAAGTCATGGCCGAACATCAGGTAAGCTCGGGGGGAATTACTCGCCCGGTCAGTCCTTTATTTTTTGTTGTAGCAACACAAAACCCTGTCGAAACAGAAGGGACGTATCCTCTTCCTGCCGCACAACTGGACCGTTTCATGATGCGACTCTCCCTTGGATACCCTTCGGAGGACGCGGAACAGACAATTCTTCATGATGACCCGGCCGAAACCGTACTGCCAACACTCGAACCTTGTGTTTGTGATCAGGACATATTTCTTTCACGTAAAGAACAGCGGACCGTCTATTGCCACCCCGCACTGGAAAAAGCGCTTGTCTCTCTCGTCCGCAAGACGAGAATACATCCCGCTGTACGGCTTGGGGTTTCTCCACGCGGAGCGTTACAACTTCTTCATGCCGCACGAACCCTGGCGCTGCTCCGTGAAAGAACCTGGATTCAGGATGATGATATCACTGCTCTTGCCGTTCCCTTGCTTGCACACCGAATCATTACACGGGACACCAGAACCCCGGCTTCAGATATCATCCAGGAAGTTACTGTCTCCTCACTGGAAACCATGACCCGTATTACAGACTGGACAAAAGATGCATCACAAGAAGAACGACCATAGGTCCTTTTTTCCCATAACAACAACCGGATTATGCTACAATATTCTTGCTCTGCTGTTACTTGCTCTTGGTCATGTACGGGGAGAACTGGCGGCAAGTCTCGCCGGCCTTTTTCTGGTTTCTTATTCCCTGCTTTCTGTTGTTTTTTGTCTTTTCTCAATACCAGTCTGGAAATCGACCCAATTACAACTTACCCGTAAACGTAATGGATCCATTGTTATTTCTGTATTGCATTATCCGAATCACTTTCTTTCTCTTCTTTGCGGGACTCGTTTGGTTGTACGTTTTAACAGAGTAAACCATCCCCCTGCACAGGCATTTTTTACCCTGTCTCTGCCGGTTTCAGGAGAGCATTCCCGGCATGAATTCCCTTTCCCGGGGCAAGGGGTCTTTGTTCCCATACAGCAAACCCTTGTCCTTCATGATTTTGCTTCTTTCTTTCAACTTTCTCTGCATGCTCCAGCTGAGAATTGCTGCGAGCCAATTTGCATTTTACCCGAACCCGAAGCTCCGGCAACTCGCCGTATCCCCGCCGGAACTACAGAAAAAAAAGATGGAACCAGCACATTTGTCAGATCAGAAAATCTCTATGAAACAAGAACCTATCTTCCCGGTGATGACCCCCGTAAAATAAACTGGAAAATTTTCGCACACAGCGGTTCGCTTTCAATCCGGGAAGGAGAACTTCTGCCCCCGCCATCCGCTGAATTTTTTTGCGTGTTTAATACAAAAACCCGGAGTTTACCGGATCTTTCCGTACAGAACTCTTTTCATTCGCTGGTAAACAGGGCGGCAACATATCTGCTTGAGCTCCTTTCCGGCAGCAAAGCCGTTACCCTTGTTCTTTCAAATGCAAAAGGCATCCTTCATAGCGTTCATATAGATGGAACAGATAAACACAGTGGAAATATTCTTTTACAAACACTGGCACTTTTGGCCCTTTCCCCGGAAGCCGCATCTCCTGAAGAGTGTCTGGCCCTGATCCCTGCAGACGCTTCTGTTTTATTTTTTTCCTTACCACTACCTCTTCCGGAGAAACTTTCTCATTCCCGAACAAGCTGTTTTTTCGGGCCCTATCCGGTAACACAGATATCAAAAACAATTCAGGACAAGATTCTCTCCCTTCTTTTCCTTCCACCTGCAACAGAGTATCTTCAAAAAGAATATTATCCATCCGATTTCGACATGGCCACGGCCCGCTTCTCATCGGAGGGTTTAAATGCGTATATCCTTTAAACCCGCAGCAATCTTCCGCACGATTGCAATTCTCCTTCTCTCGGGAATTCCTGTTCTGTATTTCCCTGAATTTATACCTGCTTTTTTGTTCCCCCTGCTCTCTTTAATTGCCATTATTTGTGGTTCTCTCGCTTCACAAACACAGATCCGGTTGCCGGTTCTGGCGGTTCTATCTGCCTCCGTAACAATCATCATCATGATTATTCTGACCATTCTTGCCTTTCTTCTGCCTTTTTCCTTTCTCCACCGGTTTTTCCTGTATACCAGGCTGCTTTATATTCCAGGAGCCCTATATTGGGTTTTTATAACAACTGCTACCAACGCATTTATCCGTTTCCCTGTCTGGAAAAAAACGGAACCGTTTCTCCTGATACTCATGGGAGTCGCTCTTTTCTGGACGCAGGGAAATCACTCCCTTACCATTTTTCCCCATCCCAACTATGCAGCTCTCGGCGTTTTTCTTTTTATGCTTGTCGTTATGGGAACCCTGTTTTTCAGCACTACAGAGAAAAAACAACCCTTTGCCCTTCTATTTGCACTTGTTCCTCTTTTTCTGGTTTTTGGAACATTGTTTCTCGCAACCTACAATACACAATCCGTTGCAAATTCCGGCGGACTTATAAGGCCAACTCTTTTTCGTTTTGATTTTTCTCCTTTTCTGCGTTTACAAAATGAAATCTCCCTCAATGATAAACTGGTTTGCATTGCCCGTGTTCCAAAACAATACAGCAGGAATTTCCTGCGCCGTGTCTATCTTGCCGGATGGGATCCCGACAGAGGTTTTTTTGAAACCCCCGTTGCGGGGGAAGCACCACAGACTACATCTGTTCCAAAAATTTCAACAGATCTGCCGGCAGATAAAAGACTCTCCCGAGAAGAGGTCTCCCAGGAGATTTTTATTGTAAATTTTGATCCGGATTCATTGATAGCCATGGACTATCCGGTACATATTGCACCATATGCCATGTGGGATCATGCTTCATTTAATGGCGCATATCGAGTTACCAGTCAAACAACAGGGTTTATTCCTTTCGAATTGTTTGACTCGCCATACCCCGAACCAGGGATTGATTTACCGACAAACGTATTCAAAACCTATACCGAAATTGATCCAGATACCAGAGAGATGCTTGAACCTCTTATCGAAAGAATAACAGGAAGATTTAGCGGCTATTATGATACCATTTTGCTCCTAAATGAATTTCTCCGCAATGGTGAGTACCGTTATTCTCTCAAACCGGGCCAGGCAGCGCAGGGAAGTCAGTTGCATCACTTTTTATTTGAATCCCGAAAGGGATATTGTACTTACTTTGCCTTTTCTTTATGCCTCATGCTCCGTGCAAGAGGTATTCCCTCAAGGGTTGCCGCAGGTTTTTTCCTTGAAAGCGACTCCTCGGCGTTGGATTACTATCCGGTACGATCCAATATGGCTCACGCATGGGTTGAAGTCTTTTTCCCTGAATATGGATGGATTTCTTTTGATCCAACAACGACACAGATTGCTCCGGGAGAGGAATCAATAGTGACAGACTCAGCAGGAAGCGATGATTTTATTTCCCTTCTCAACGAAATAATTGATAACCGTGCTTTTCTTCTGGAATCTAAAGCAGTTTTAGATGAACCACGCTCTCCCCAAAAGTATTCTGAAATCATCCGGCAACTTCTTCCACAGGCAGCACCCTTGTTTTTTATTTTACTTGCAATACTCACGTCTGTGTACTTTATTTATATTCGTCTTCACGAGAAACTCATACTGTTGTATTCAGATTCAAACCGTCAGATTATCCTGCTATGCGCCAAACGGGTATACAGGAGGCTGCCTTCCGGCAAGAGCAAACTGTTTTCCGGTAAAACTCCTGCACCATTTCCGGAATCAGTGTCTTTGCAAATCAAACAGCTCCATGCACTGGAAAAAAAAGCCCGTTTTGCTCCATTCTGTTCTCCTGAAGATGCACAAATGGCACGGAAACTCGACCGCACCCTTACCCGAAAATTCTTGCATAGCCGTCTTTCCGGGCTTCTGTTGCTTTGTCTCATGTTTGTTTTCACTACCGCTTTTCTGGACGCACAAACAGGCGAGACAGATCTTCTTTCCCGCGCAGACACGGCAATATCCGCCGAAAACTGGGAACAAGCCATCTCTGCCCTCTCACAGGGGATAACCTTATATCCAGATGATCCACGCTTTCCTTATTCTCTTGGAACCATTTATGAGCGGGAAAAGCTGTATAACCCCGCTATAAAAGCCTATTTGTCCGCACAGGAACTTGGATTAACCAATATCCCCGCGTTATACGAACACTTATCAACCTGTTATGGCTATCTCAATCAGGATGACACCTCTCTGGAATATTTACGGCAATATCTTTCTCTGGTACCGGATGATCTTTATGCCTGGTCGAATTTCGGCTGGTTATGCTACAAGACAAACAAGCTTGAAGAAGGGATTTCTACACTACTTTCAATAATTGATCATTATGGACCAGACGGTAATTTGTATGTAGGTCTTGGAAATTTATACACATCTGCGTTCGATTATGAGAATGCAAAAAAATTCTACACACTCGCCATTTCATATGCCCGTGAAAACAAACAGAACTTTCTCGGTTCCATCTATCTGTACAACAGGTCAATTCTGGAAGAAATATTTTACAATTTTGATGAAGCCTATGAAGATACGGCCCGTTCCCTCATGGCAGCATCGCGATCCTCCGGATATCTCATGCAGGGAGAGCTCGAATTACGACGAATGGAGTTTTCTGCCGCATTGAGCCGATATCAAAAAGCCAATTCACTTGATTCAACTCCGCTCGCCGCGCTCGGCCTGGCGGACACACTTGTTCAGGCAGGATATGCCGATGAAGCCGAGCCATATCTGACGACCATAACAAAACGCACCGATCTTTCCTGGATTGCCAATTACGGAACAACCCCGGAACAGTTCCGGTCGGATATTCATCGCATACAACGGGATCGATTCAAAATCCTTGTATCACGTGAAAAAAGGCGTCTTTTCCACAACTTTTCCACAATGGTGCAAAAATGGTATCGTCTTGCTGTATTAAACCTGGCGCTCTGGTATCATGACGGCTTGTTCAAAATCAATAACAACAAAGTTGGCGAATTCTACAAGCGGGGTGAAAATTCCTTGTATTACAACAGTTTCTTTTTCCTGGCATATGATTCCTGGACACCAATTGCCCGAAGATATCTTGAGAAAGCCAAAGAGAAGGAAGTGTCTATCATACCACAGGCACTTCCGGTTTATCGTTATGAACAGGCACGCATCAATAATGATAAAGCGCTCTTTCTGGACACTATTACCTCTTTAAACCCTATTTGGGAGAAAAATTACATTGCAAAAGCGCTTTCCGGATATCTCTTGTTAAGCAAATCTCTTCACAATGAGTCATACCGTACGACACAGACCTATGCATATTCACTTCAGCCATCAGTCTTTCTTTTGAATGATCTGTCATTTTCTGTGCAATACGTTCTATCCGGTCTTACAGAAAAAGAAAAACGTATTGCTTCCCGTTGTCTTGGAAGAGCTGATCTTGTGAAGGATCCGTATAGTCCATTTTCCATTCATGTGCATGGATCAAGAGATGAGCTTACAATAACCCTGATCAATGCACAGAAAAAAACAAGTTTTACACAAGTTATCCACAGATCAGAGGATTTCACCCATGATTGTGTTTTACAAATCAACAAGCTTGTTCATACCATGTTTCGGACAGATCTCGGTATGTAAAAAAAGCCGCCCTTCGGCGGCTCTCTCTTATTTGGCTGACAACAGCTCAAGATCAAAGGCAATGTACGAATCTCCCGGAATTACACCAGGAACGCCGGCCGCTCCATAAGCCATTTCCGGTGGAATTATGATTGTTCTCCGTTCCCCGACCTTCATTTGCAGTGCCTGTGAATCAAACCCGGGAATGAGCTGACCCCGTCCAACCTGAAATTCCAGCGGTTTGTGCATATCTGAATCATCAAATACCGTGCCATTAAGCAGATATCCCCGATACTTCATCGTCAACGTCTGCCCTGTTTGCATGGCCGCCCCGCTTCCTTCCCGGGTTATTTCATAAAAAACGCCGGACTCTGCCTTCTTCGCACCCGGCCATTTTTTTGCTATATCTTCAAGGAGAGTCTTTCTGGACTGTTCTTTCGCAGCCTTTGCCCGTTCAGAAGCCCCGGCCAGAAGACGATTAAAATCTTCCTGTGTAGCCGTGAAGGCTTTCGCTTCCTCTCCTTTTCTGATTATTGCAATTTTTTTTATTACGTCCCCGCCTGCTATCCTGTTAACAACATCCTGACCATCAACAACCTTTCCGAAAACCGTATGCTTTCCGTCAAGCCACGGGGTCGGGACATGTGTTATGAAAAACTGGCTGCCGTTTGTTCCCGGGCCGGCGTTTGCCATTGAGAGAATGCCCGGGACATCATGTTTGAGAGAAGGATCAAATTCATCCGGAAAGCGGTACCCTGGACCTCCGGTTCCGTTTCCGTCAGGATCCCCTCCCTGTATCATAAAATCCGGTATCACCCGGTGAAAAACAAGTCCATCATAAAATTTCTTGCCTTTGGTTGCAGCAAGGGTTCCTTCTGCAAGTCCCACAAAATTACACACAGTAAGCGGTGTTTTTTTGTATTGCAATTCCAGGGCGATATTTCCCTTTTCAGTTTCAATAACTGCATATAATCCGTCCGCGGCAAGTACTGCTCCCAAGTCTTTTTCCATTTTGCTAACTCCTGATCCTGTACTGCAACAGCCAATGACAATTGCCAATGCGGTAAGTCCGGCAACAATTATCAAGGCTATTCCGCCTATAAAAACCATTTTTCCCCTATTCAACATTTTGAACAGCCCCCATTTCTTCATATTCCTTGATAAACCATGTATACACTGCTTTCGCACGCGAGGAAAAAGAAGCCTTCAGCTTTTTTTCCATACCCGGAACTGCCAGAAAATCAGCCCGTGTCAGATTATACACAAGAAGATAGTCACCAAGATCATGAACAACGAGCGCTATCTTCAATTCTTCTGGACGAATAATCCTGATAAAACCGTAATTGAGAGAATCAATATTAGTGGAATAGAAAGCAACGGTATCTTCTGTTTGGCGGTACGAATACCCATAGGCATATTCGCCAAAAGTCAGATCCTCCTGGACAGCTACCACAGAAAGCCCGTCAGCAGACCCCTTTTTTGGATCCGGAATCCGGGTTCTGTCATCTTCAGATTTTACCACATAGGACTTTTGATAAAGCGTTCGCATGGTCTTCCGGCTGTTGGAGTAGTATTCAATTCCTTCAAGCCGCGACAAAGATCGTAGAATAACTGAAATGGCAGGGATCTCTCTGCGGATCTTATTCTCCGCTGCTTCTTTCTTGTATAAAAAAAGCGTTTCACTGATAAAAGGGGGCTGTACGCCAGTCCAGAACTTCTCTGCTTCAGCAGCAAGGGTAAGCCGCGGCAGAAGGGGTAAGTCTGTTCTGTCCTCACGATAAACAGTTTTCTGAACAATTCCGTCCTGCACGAGAGTCTTCGCTATGTCTCCGGATACCAGACCGGAAAGACGTTCTTGAATGTCTTCAGGACTTGCCATATACGCAACACAAAGTATCAGGACTCCCGTAACAAGTCTCTTCATTTATCTCCCCTTGTAGAAAACACGGACCTGTTTATACAGTCCTTCTCCTTCACTCTTTGTATCCACATCACCAATATCATTGAGCGTGGTGTGAATGAGCCGCCGCTCAAACGGATTCATCGGCTCAAGAAGCATGGATCCCCTGCTCGTCCGTACACGGTCGGCAGTGGTATACGCAAGACGAACAAGCGTTTCCTCTCGCCGAATACGATAGTTCTCTGAATCCAGAATTATTCGCGTGCCTTCATGCCCCAGCTTTCCGGAGTATACATTGGCCAACAATTGCAGAGCATCAAGATTCTTTCCCTTACGCCCAATCAGAATGGAAGAACTGCGCGAATTCAGTCGAAGACCTATTTTGCGCTCTTCCCGGGAAACAACATCAACCGTAACATCGTAACCCATTTTTCTGATAATTGAGGCAACAAAATCAACCATTGCCTTTTCAAAATCGTCCTGCGGGAGAGGATCCTGGAACAGCCCGCTTCTCCTCGGAGCTTCCCGATCCTGGGTAAAGGATCCATCCGGAGCATTCTGAACAGCATCATCGGTATGAACACAAATTTTCACATACCCTTTCTTGAATATACTGTTCTTCTGTGCTTCCATAATTTCTACATCAAACTGATCTTTTTCCAGACCAAGTTCGGCTGCAGCAAGCTCAATGGCCTCTTTTTCTGTCTTTCCTTCAAATTCGTATATCATGATAACGCTCCTGGCGAAAAAATGTTACTTATCAGTGTTTGCTTTCTTTGCATGCATCATTTTATTAATGACTACCTGTTGTCCCAGAGTCAGGATATTTGAGAATGTCCAATACAGGAGCAATCCTGCCGGGGCATTGTAGAAAAGGAAGAAGAACATAAGGGGCATACCATACATCATGAACTTCATTGAACCTT
>CAZQEF010000006.1:0-4269 GCA_964592325.1 uncultured Treponema sp.
TATATACAATCCCGGATGAATCTCGTTCAACCTGATCACGATACCGGCCTCGGCCAATTCATCGGCAACCATGGATTGCACCTGTGTACACAGGGCGTATATCGATACTCTGTCCGAAAAATGTTTTTCACCTTCCGTCAGAAGCGAATCCTTCAGGATCTTGTGGCTGTTCTCAAGGTACTGACTACGGGCGAGCAATTCGTCCGCGACCATGTCATCCGGATCGCGATCCCGGATTTCTACCCCGCACCGGTTCATGAGCATCCGGGCACTTCCCAGCAACCGAACCTGGGCATCAAGCACCGCCTGTATCCGCATCATACGGTCCCGGGTCTTTTCAAGAGTTCGGTCAAAACCTTTGAAAATTCGGCGAATCAAAACAAATACGACTACCACAAAACTGCAAAAAAGAAACGCGAAAAAAAGGGCAGGGGCACGTGTTTCCGGATGCGGTTCACGTCTCAGTCCGGTCTGTTTCTGGACAATAAAAGCAAAACTGTTCTCTGCCCTGTCAGAAACACCCCAGATTATTTCTCCCGTTTTCTCGTCCTGCTCATATACGTTTCCATATCCCTGAAGCACAAGCCGGGCCCGTACATGATCAACGAGCTGTTTCTCAACAGTCGAAAGAGATCCCGGGTACAAAACTTCATCGGCAGCAGTGACATAATAAACCTGAATATTGTTTGCTTCTTCAAATGCGCGAATGTCGTATGGCCTTCCGGTTATACGATACTCATCAAGAATCAATAAGGCGGTAGATCCAAGAAACGGCAGTTCATAGTTTCTCCTGACATGCCGGACCATAATACGTTCATTGAGAATGATGAATAACGCGCACAGCACGCACAGGAACATCATGGTTGCCTGTACAAGAACATACCCTTTTTTCCTGGTCATGCGTCATCTCCATAATACCGTTTGAGGATCAGCTCAAAGCAGGCCCCGCCGTTCTCACCGGAATAATTAAGCGATCCGCCATTCATAACCGCCAGCTCCCGGGAAACATGAAGCCCGAGGCCGGTTGAGGATTCTCCTCCGGTTGGACGCGTCGAAAGCCTTTCAAACCGCTGGAACAGGAGCCCCCGCTCCTCTTCCGGAATTCCCGGTCCGGTATCACACACCGAAATTCTCACATCCAGATCACCGGTAATACGTATTAATATTTCTCCTCCAATCGGAGTGAATTTCACGGCATTATCTATCAAATTACGCAATATGCCCCGAACAGAGGTCCTGTCGGCAAGAACCGGAGGAACATTGTCTCCGAGGTCAACAGAAAGGTGCTGTTGCTTCTCCTCCACACGTTTGTGAATATCCCGTAATGTTCTCTCGAGCTCTTCCCGGACTGAAACCGGTTCAAGCCAGAGCGTTTGACGGCCATCGGAAAGACGGAAGGAAATGAGTACATTTTGTACAATGTCATGGATTTCCTGCACACAGGAGTCCATTTCCGCAATTTTCGCCTGCATGTCAGCATCTACCGGTTGAATCATAAGTTCCCGGACCAGGTTCATCAGTACCGTAAGCGGAGTGTTTACGTTGTGGGTCAGGAAATAGAGAAATGCGTTTTTTTCTTTTTCTGACTGCTCAAGATCACGATTCATGCGGGACGTATCCCTGAGACGGATAAGAGACCGCAAACGCGCAATCAGTTCTGCTCCATCATACGGCCGCGTCAAATAATCGTTTACCCCAACTGCGAATCCCCGTTTGAGGGTATTCTGCTCGAAAAAATCGGTAATGAGCAAAACGGGAAACTGAATCATGCTGAGCTTTTCCCGAACAAAACGGCATAGCGTAAAACCTGCCTCTCCGGTTGATGCGGCATCAATTACGAGAACATCTGTCTTTCCCCCGATGACGTCCGCAAGAACGCGGAAGCGGTCTGTATCAAACTCGGCAGAAAAGCCTTCGGAAGAAAGCATGTTTGCAATTCTTGCCGCCTGTTTCATGTCATAATCAAAAATCATCACACGGGAAGAACCGGCGTTTTTGTCCGCCGGAATCATGTTTGACTCATGTTCAAACAAGGTACTGATTACCGGAATCTGGACCATGTACCGTCCCGCGTGTTTTATTCTTTCGGCTTCACCGATAATAATCTGTGCAACAGCCATTATACCCGGATCCGCATATTCCTTTTCCATGATCCGGGCAGACGCAATAATACTGTCAAGTGGTTGATGGAAACGATAGAAAAAACGTTCCGTACTGTTTGTATTAATGAGGGCAAGCTGCGATGCAGTCCGGGACAATGCGCCAGGATCTTCCGTGTCGGCCGGGCGGGAAGAATTTGAATCCAGCACTGCATGTAAATAAAGATACACACGGGCAACAAAGAGAAGCAGCAGAGAAACGACAAGGCCTCCCCACAACCTGAAATCCTGGGAGGACGTTTGTCGGAGAGCAAACTGGCCCAGAACTACATCAAGAATCATAAGAAAAATCCAGGGAGACAGCGATCCGACAACCATGAGCGGCGGATAATATCTCCGCAGGGCGGAGACAATGGTGTAGTAGAAAACAGGAATCAAAATCAGAACAGAAAAAGCATTTACTATATCGGTCATAACGAACGGATTGAAGAAAAACGGGAGAATCCCAAGGAATATCGCGGAAATCATGAGGATGTAAGCGGCCTTTTTTTCCCATCCGGTATACCCCGGAGGAAACAGGGAGGTAAAGAAAAACATTCCGGTGGCACAATCCATGGCTACTGAAAAGGCATGAAGCCAATCCGGATAGGTCAACGGGTCAATAACAACCATGAGAAGATGACTTTGCCGCAGATAGAAAAACGTCAGTGAAAAACAAAAGAGGGCAGTACTGAAGAAATAATGGCTTCCCATCAGTGCCGAAAAAATCAGATTCAGGAGAACCAGGAGGATGAGACCTCCAATCGCAAACGAAAGAAGCCCACGTTCGGACATATTCCGGGCGAACCAGATACTCGTGCTGCTAATTCCCGGATCAACCAGAAGGCCCCGGTATCCGAATACTTCCATGTAATACCGGGTATCAGTGTCTGATGGAACAATTACGGGAAATGCCGCCCGGTAATGTTTTACCGGACTGTTGCTCAGGGCAATACGATCCCCATGCCGGTACAACACAACGGCGCCCTTCCCTGCCGGTTGCAGCAGCGTTGTTTGATAATTGCGTGCATTATTGTATAGAATCATCTCCCGATCAACGGAATCACGGTTATGGAGATCAAAGCGGACATATACATACGTTTTACCGGTTCTTATCGGTTTACCGGTAAATGGTTTCCAGTCAAGATTCCCGGAAATCAGGTCAAGAGACGGAATTTGCGTATCAGAAGATACCCAGTAACGCACTGCGGAAACAGCATGGTTCTCCTGTGAAACACCGGACGAAGTTTCCAGGGAGACAAGAAAAACTGCAAGGAATGCAAGTACCCATGCTGCTGACAGTTTCTTGAGGAAATGAATATGTTTGTCCGGATTTTGTCGTTGAACGCTCATGCTTCGATGCTCTGAAAAAGAATGTCTCTCCCCGTTCCCGGATACTCAAGGATACTGTATCCGCACATTGATTGGGTAAACCCGCTTTCAGCCAGAGCCCCGATGATCCGGATTGCCGTTGCCCGCGCCGCTTCAGCCCCGGCCCCGGGGAGCAGTATGGCAAGGCGGCCGTCAACGGTACAGCAGGGATAATCAGTCCGGCGCAGCGGCTTTCGTATTGCGGTCACATAACAGCCTTTCAGGTTTTCTCCCACCGTATCAACGGCAAAATTGAAAACCAGAACTGAAAAAAGAGAACCCTCTGTATCAGATTCGGCAACAAGTTCCTGTAACCGGTTGGCAAGAAAACCGGCAGAAAAAAATCCGCTTGCCGGATCCACCATAGTATCAACAAGCATTCGCGCCGTCTCTTCTGTTCGTTCTTTTGAAAGTTTGTTGACACTGTCTTCAAGCGTTCTAAGCGCGGTAACGTCTTCCATGAGATAAAAGGTAGCCGGGCGTCCGGAGAATTCGGAAAAGAAGGTGTTCTTTTTGAACCGGAGCCAGTATTCATCGCCGTTCACCCCGACAATGCGCTGTGGTTCCGACAGGATTGTATCATCTGCGGTAAAACCATTTGTCCCGTTACAGGATTCAAACCAAAACCGGTTTTCGGAAAAACTGCCGCTTTCCGGATCCTGCCAGCGGATTCCAAGAGGAAGCGCATCAATGACTGCAAGCAGACAATCACGGTCCGCAATTGTGCTTCTCAGGCGGGAACGAATTGTTACGCGCCCCG
>CAZQEF010000006.1:4279-15856 GCA_964592325.1 uncultured Treponema sp.
AGCCGCCCCAGCCAGGACAATACCTGAAAGGATATACAAAAGAACCCGTGCCATTAAAAGCCGGATCGGATGATTCGCGGGAACTTTCTGTGTATTCTCCGAAAACCACTGTTTTCGCAAATCATCGAGTACTCCATTGCGGGATATATGCAAAATAGCATCATTGAGCGAATATAACAGGGAGCTGTTCCCCTTCTTCACTGCAAGACGGTACGAAACCGGGAACAAGGTTCTGCTTGTAGCGCTGATATCATCGAGATCCAGCTTTTCAACAATTTCCATGCCAAGAGTGTAGGGAGCCACCGTGTAATCCGCGGTACCATCGCGAACCAGCGCCAGCGCCTCCGAATAGGTTTCGGTAAGAATGATATTCTTGTCCATGCCCCCGGGAATGACAAACCGCTCGATTGCCGCGTCATTCCGTAAAATTGCCAGAATTTTGTCTTCCGTGTCCTCGGGAGTCAATACACCCGACTCACGGCGGCTGAAAAACGTATAGTAATCGGTCAGATAGGGAATACTGAAATCGAAGAGGTCACTACGCTCCTCGGTATATATAATGGCAGACACTACATCAACTTCTCCGTTTTCCAGTGAATTGAGTACTGTGGTCCAGTATCCGGGTTTGAATTCCATGGAGTATCCGGATACCGACGACAACTCCCGTAATACGGCTACATCAAAACCGCTGACAAGTCCGTTTTCAATAACAGAAAACGGCGGATACTCACGGTCACACCCCACCCGGAGTTGCCGTGGTTCAGCAGCCGTAAAATGAGAAGCGGTAACAATAAGCCAGAGCATAAGGGCAGAAATCTTCCATGCCTTTTTTGCCATATCAAAGTGTCGTTTAAGAGTCATTTAATATAGTAATTGTATCACAGAAATGTAACATTCATTGGAGATATGTGTTTTTTTTTAAATATTGGGGTTAATCTGTCTGATGAGAACCTTAATTCACCAAAATGTCCAATTATGTGCTATACTGGCCGCATGGATAATCATGAAGGAAGAATGGTTTCACTCGAAACCAAACTTGCATACATTGAAGACTTTATAGACAGGATTCAGGCAACCGTTGTAGAGCATACTGGTGAAATTGACCGGCTCAAAGCAGAAAACAGAGCCCTCAAGACCAAAATCACCGACGTTGAAGAATCAATACCGGAAAGACCTGATCAACGTCCTCCGCATTATTAACTTTTGGAGAAAACTGGATATGGCGAACATTTTAGTTGTAGAAGACGATCTTTCAATTGCAGAACTCATGCAAACGGTGCTCGAATCGGAACATCACCGGGTAGAAACAGCTTCCTCCGCCGAAAACTCAAAACAGATCCTTGAGTCAGGGACCTTTGATCTCGCCATTGTGGACATCATTTTACCCGGACAGGGCGGCATGGATCTCATTCTTGATCTCCACGCACAGTTCCCGGACCTGTCCATTATACTGACCTCCGGAAAAATAGACATGAGCAAGTCAACCTTCAAGGTGCTTGCCCATCAATTCGGTGTTCTTTCAATCATGCCGAAACCGTTCACGGTTGAAGAGCTCATATCTACCGTGAACGAAGCACTGCAACATGAAAAGAACCCGGTTTAACAGGAAATCAGGCAAAAAGCTTTTTCATTTGTTTGCTGTATAATTCCTCGAGCTTGTACCGCATTATTTCCTGCTTGGCAGAAAGTTCCACGCCCTGCTCGAACGGTTTTTCCAGAAGAACAAAGCGGTTTATCCGTTCAAAAAGACGGAATCCGTTTTTTCCGTTTACCAGTTCCTTTATCTCTGATTCATACAGTTTCTGAACCTGCGGGTCGTCGAGCAAACGGGCAAAATCACTGGTATCCAGGGCATTGGTCTCTGCCCAACTGATCAGTTCATCGCGATTAACAACAACAAGCGCACCGAGATATCGCTGATCCTGTCCAAGGACAACCGAAGCTGTCACATATCTTGATTCATTAATCTTCATCTCGATTGGTGTCGGTTCTATATTCTCGCCACCACGCAGAACGATGGTATCTTTAATTCGGCCGCGAAGAATGATCTCTCCATTACGTGTTTTCAGTCCGAGATCCCCGGTATTGAACCATCCATCCGGGGAGAGTACTTTCCCGGTAAGATCCTTTCTGCGAAAATATCCCTGCATGACATTCTTTCCACGAATGAGCACGGTCCCCTTTTGCCCGAACGGAAGTTCACGCCCGGCATCATCAACAATCTTAACCTCACAGCAGTCCAGCGGTTTTCCTATGGTACCAAACACAGGATTCCGGTACGGACGAACCGCGACAACGGGGGCGGTCTCTGTAAGGCCGTATCCCTCAAAAACCCGTACTCCCACTGACCAAAAGAACTCGTCGATATTGGGAGGAAGCGCACCCCCGCCTGAAACCCCTTCAACAAAACGGGTTCCCAGTTTCGCGCGGATTTTCCGGAATACCAGAAGATTCCCCAGAGCACGCAACGGGACAAGCAACAACCAGGGAATAAAGCATACAATGGCATCCACCCAACGGCGTGCGAGCGAGAAAACGGGTTTATTGCCCCGGACTGAACGGGCGCACCGCGCGTGGGCAATGGCAACCGATACAAAGAAACTGAAAAGAATCAGGGAAATACCGCCTTTCTTGCGCATCGCCCGATAAATTCCGTCATACACTGCTTCCCATATTCTGGGAACCGAGGGCATGAGGGTTGGATTCATCTGGACAAAATCAGCCAACAGAACACTGCCAATCGGTTTTGAATAGATAATACCGCCAGCCCGGTCAAGGATTACGTACTCACACAGCCGTTCAAAGGAATGCCAGACGGGAAGGACACACAAGGCCCTGTCTCCGGGCTCCAGAGGAATTCTGTCCCGAAGCGGCGGAAGCTGGCAGAGAAAATTTCCGTGGGACAGAATGACCCCTTTGGGGTCTCCTGTGGTTCCCGATGTAAAGATGATGGTCGCAACATCAGACTCCGTTCCTTTTTCCAGTTCCGCCTCTACAATTCCTTCTTTTTTCGCCCTGAACTCAATTCCTCGGGCGAGAATATCATTAAAACCGTAGACCTTCAGTCCGGCCGAAGCAAGAGATTTGACCATGGTAGCGGAAGGGTCTTCAAACATGACCACAGAAGAAAGACCGGATAATTCCTTCCGGTTCGCAAGCACTTTCTCAGCCTGTTTCTCATTTTCCAGAAATACCGTGCTGCATTCGGAAAAAGAAAGGATGTAGCCCACATCACGGCTTGTCGCATCACTGCCCCGTGGAACATCCGCAGCCCCGATAGCCATAATTGCCATGCTTGTTTGAAACCATTCTTCGCGGTTATCGGATATTATTCCTATATGGTCGCCCCGTTTATGCTTGAGCGAAAGCAGACCGGCAGCACAATTCAGCACCTGTGAATACAACGTCGAGTATGATATCTCGTCGAAACCGCCCGCATTATTGCGGGAATACTGAGCAGGAAACGCCGGGTACTCTTCGGCTATCCGCTTCAGGAGTTTGGGGACTGTCTGATCCATGTTTACAAAATATCATGGCATGTCATTTTGCGCAAGATTCATATACTGCTGCCAAAATTGTTGAAGAATATTGGAGTCGACTGAAGGAATACAGTATACTCTGGGCATGAGCAACAAAAAGCCCCGTATAGGAATTACCGCCGGCGACCCTGCCGGTATCGGCCCCGAGATAGTCCGGGCAGCAATTGCCAGTCCTGATGTCCTTGAAATATGCGAGCCGGTTGTATTCGGCTTGACCGATCCTGAAGAAATTCACCGCCAGGGAATTCCGGTCGGCAAGGTGAGCGCGCGGGGAGGAGAACTTGCCTTTAAAGCGATTGAAGAAGCGGTTCACGCGGCGAAAAGCGGCACCATAAATGCAATTGCGACCGCTCCGATCAACAAGCAGAGTCTTAAAGCCGCAGGAGTGCCGTATATCGGGCATACTGAAATACTGGCAGGTTTAACCGGAGCAGACGACCCCCTCACCATGTTTGAAACACTGTCCCTCAGAGTCTTTTTTCTTACCCGACACGTATCCCTTCGACACGCATGTGACATGGTAACCGAAGAGCGTGTCTATAATTATCTGATGCGGTGCAGTACTGCCATGAAAACACAACTGGGAGAAACCGATCCGCTGATAGCCGTTGCCGCGCTCAACCCGCACGGAGGAGAACATGGTATGTTCGGCGACGAGGAGGACTGTATCCCGCCGGCTGTTTTACGGGCGAACAGGGACGGCGCACGCGCGGTCGGTCCCATAAGCGCCGATTCGGTATTTCACCTGGCCAAAACGGGAAAATTCGATGCCGTCCTCTCACTCTATCATGATCAGGGACATATCGCCTGCAAGACTCTCGATTTTGCCAGAACAATATCCCTGACGCTCCAGCTGCCTTTTTTACGTACAAGTGTTGATCATGGAACCGCTTTTGATATCGCCGGCACAGGCACCGCTGATCCCCTCAGCATGATTGAAGCAATCAGGGTAGCGGCGAAATACGGATAACCAACCGTTGCTGTCAGACAGAATATTTTCCATTCGACCACATTCTTTTGTTGACTCAAACAACATTTACAATTAGGATACTAAATGAAGCATGAGGAGGCGTATATGACAGGAATGACCATTGACCAATTCAAGAAAACGGCACCATCCGCTCCGGAAGGCACGTTTTGCATGTTCAGGGGTGAACAGTATTACCGGATCACCAACCATGATGCGATTCCGCCTTTCTTTATGACTATCGTAAGCGCATCCGATGTCTGGAATTATCTGTGGTCGAACGGCGGAATTACCGCAGGACGCATAAATTGCGATCATGCAATATTCCCCTATGCTACGGCAGACAAAGTCTCGGACAACCGGTTCAATACCGGATCATATACCGCCGTGAAGGTATATCAGAAAGAAACCGTATACATTTGGGAACCCTTTGCTGACAATACAAGGGGATTATGGAATATCCAGAGAAATCTCTATAAGAATGCCAATGGCTCCCGGGTTGTTTTTGAGGAAATAAACCGGGATCTTGAGTTAACCTTCCAGTACGGATGGACCTCAAGCGACAAATACGGGATCGTAAAAGAAAGCCGGATACTGGAAAACGGAAAAACCAGACATAAAATGGAAATACTCGACGGATGCCGCAACATCCTTCCGGCCTGTGTAACCGCTGATTTTCAGAACGCCAACAGCATCCTTCAGGAAGCCTATAAAAAGACAGATATTCTTGAAAAATCGGCCATTGCGGTATTTTCCGTTACTTCCATAATAACGGACAAAGCAGAACCCAATGAAGGGTTATACGCCAATGTGTCCTGGTTCTCGGGGACAAGCCCGGTATTTCTTTCACCTGCGTGTCCCGACTGCTTCCGAAACGGCCAAACACTCCCCGAAACAACCGTTGTCAAAGGAGAGCGCCCGGCATGTTTTACCCTCATAACACTCGAGGAAAACAGAGCTGACAATGAAACCGGGTGGTATCAGGTATTTGACACAGCCCTTGACCACACAAAAATCAAGGCCCTGGACAAAGCATTGGGTAACCGACAGGCAGTAATTCACGATCTCGAAGAAAACATCGCTGAACAATCCCGGCTTCTTGACACCTATATCGCAGCAGCAGATGGAGAACAGCACACTGCCGATACGGCCGTATGCATACACCACAAGGCAAACGTCATGTTCAACATCATGAGGGGCGGCATATTCGATGATAACGCCCTCATTCCAACCGAAGACTTCCTTTCTTTTGCACGGGAACGAAACAAGCCGGTGTCTACCGTCCTTGAACGCATTCTTTCCGGATCCGCACAACACCTGTCTGCTGATGAACTTGGGGCAATTGTCCGGAAGTCCGGAAACATTCAGGCGGAACGCCTCTGCATGGAATACCTTCCCCTTACCTTTTCCCGGCGCCATGGTGATCCAAGCCGTCCCTGGAACCGTTTTTCCATCGAGCTGAAAAATCCCGACGGGTCACGGAAACTGAATTATCAGGGAAACTGGCGCGATATTTTCCAGAATTGGGAGGCCCTCGCCCTTTCGTATCCGCGCACTGTTCCCAACATGGTCGCAAAATTCCTCAATGCCATGACCGCAGACGGATTCAATCCATATCGGATCACCCGCCAGGGCATAGACTGGGAAATCAAGGAAGCGGATAATCCCTGGTCCAACATAGGGTATTGGGGCGACCATCAGGTTATCTACCTTACGAAACTTCTTGAAGTACAATACCGTTTTGACCGGGAATCTCTCGTGCAAAACCTGGATCGCCCATGCCATTCTACGGCGAATGTTCCCTACCGGATCAAACCCTACGCGGACATCGTAAAAAACCCCAGATCCACAATCATATTCGACGAAAAACTTCATGACAAAATAATGAAGGATGTAGCGGAATATGGTTCCGACGCCCGTCTTCTCAGAGACGAAGCGGGAGATGTTTCCCTCGTTTCCATGACGACCAAGCTGTTAACCATTCTCTCCGCAAAAATGGCAAACTTTGTTCCAGGCGGCGGTATCTGGCTCAACACACAGCGCCCGGAATGGAACGATGCAAACAACGCGCTTGCCGGGTACGGACTGTCCATGGTTACACTCTACTACATACGGCGAACGCTCGTATTCCTTCTGGCACTCTACCGGGAAAGTCCGCTCAAGACATTCTCCGTACCCCGGGAGACCGCACAATTTTTCCTTGATCTTGCCAATCTCTACCGTATCAATGAACCGGGTTCGCTTTTGGATGGCAAATCCCGGCGTGAATTTGTAGACAAAACCGGCAACCTTTTTGAAGCACAGCGCAATGAAGTGTACCAGGCCGGCTATAGCAAGACTACCGTCATACTGGAAAAAGAGGCCGTTCTTGGAGGCTTCGAAGCATTCCTGAAACATACGGAATACTCAATTGATACAAACAAACGGGAAGACGGCCTCTATCATTCATACAATACACTGGAAATTGACGCATCCGGCACAATGCATGTCCACCGCCTCACAGAAATGCTCGAAGGACAGGTGGCGGTTCTTTCTTCCGGAAAACTCGTTTCAAAGGAAGTGATTGATCTCTGTACCGTACTCAAGAAGAGCCCTCTTTTCCGTGAGGACCAGTACTCATACATTCTGTATCCCGACAAGGAACTTCCCCATTTTTGTGAGAAGAACACCTTTGCTGCGGCCGAAGCAGAGAAGATACCACTGCTCGCAGACATGCTCAAAGAAGGTGACGGAACCATCATCCGGCGGGACGCGGACGGGCTGTGTCATTTTAATCCCGACTTCCGTAATGCCCGTGCCATGGACGATTTCTTCGACACCATCAGAAAAGAAACGACCCGTGGACAACAGCTTGATGATGCAACAATCCGGGCGATTCATGAACTCTATGAGCGGACCTTTGACCACCGGAGCTTTACGGGACGATCAGGAACTTTCTATGCATACGAAGGCCTGGGAAGCATATACTGGCACATGGTTTCGAAACTGCTTCTGGCAGTACAGGAACAATGCAACCGGGAAGAAGATCCCGGTCTGAAAAAGAAGCTTGCGGCATGCTATTACGACATCCGGAAAGGGATCGGGTTCAACAAAACACCGCAGGTCTATGGGGCATTTCCTGCTGACCCCTATTCCCATACTCCGGCAGGACAGGGAGCGAAACAGCCCGGTATGACCGGCCAGGTGAAAGAAGAAATTATCACCCGCTGGACAGAACTCGGTATAACGGTTCAGGATGGAATTCTCTCCCTGCACTGTCCCATTCTCGATCCGAAAGAATTCCGCGAAGATGACACTCTTGAGTTTACCTGGTGCGGGGTTCCTTTTACCTACCACAAGGCCGCCGGAAAGAACAACGAAAAAATGGAAATCGTTTTCGACGGGACAACCATTTCGAGAGACGGAACAGAGTTCACACGGGAAGAATCCGGAGCCATCTTCTCGCGAAACGGCCGGGTCACTGCGGTTCGCGCTGCCGTTCATGCCGGAGAAGCGTTTCCGGGCAACTGACCTTTTTTGAGAAATATGGTATCCTGTTGCCATGATTCAGCATCTGCTTCTTGACATGGACAATACGCTGTATCCGGCGTCCGGCGCTATGGACGCCGGTATCAACAGCCGCATGCAGCAGTTTGTGGCCGATTTTGTCGGCGTACCCCTTGAAGAAGCGATATCCCTCAGGGCACAGAATGTCCCCAGCTACGGAACGACGCTTGAATGGCTGAAAGCAGAACACGGGCTGACCGATCAGGAAGCCTATTTCGATGCGGTACATCCGGAAAGCGAGACAGGAGAACTCCGGCATGACGACCGGCTCCGTCCCTATCTCCTGTCGCTGGGACTGCCCATGACCCTCCTTACCAACGCGCCCATGTCTCATGCAACACGCGTTCTGGATTTCTTTAACATCTCAGATCTGTTTCTGGGAGTTTTTGACCTCACTTTTCATGACGGTAAAGGGAAACCCCACCCGGACTGTTTCCTCAACACACTGCGGGCGGTACACAAAACGGTTGAGGAAACGCTTTTTGTGGATGACCATCCCAAATATGTACGTGGTTACAAGGCAATAGGCGGGAAGGCCGTCATTGTCGATGAACATGAGCGGCATACCGCCATGGCCTCCAGCGAGGGATTCGGGCATATACGGTCTGTCTATGAACTCAAGGACTGGATTGCAATGCAATCCTGACTTAATTAACAGAATCCGGTGTTCCGGATTACATTTTTTTTCAAGGAGTCTGTAATGGATCCCAATTCACTGTTTACCCGTTATCAGCACCTCTTCCCGGAACTCAAACGCTTGTCTCGGGCAGAAAACTATATTACCGAGGACAATGTCTTCCAGCCGGCGAACACCGGCATCCGGAAAATAATGGATCAGTTATGTGATGAAAACATGATTGAGGGATCAGAGTTCCGGAACATTGATCACGCGCAAAACTTTCTTGAACAGATAAAAAATGGCAAGCGCGGCATTATTCTCATGGAACATTACAGTAATTTCGACTTGCCCGGAATCATGTATCTTCTCGGGAAGGCGGGGCCGGTCGGACTGGAACTGTCAAAACGGATCATCGCAATCGCGGGAATGAAACTCAACGAGGACGACCCCCTCGTTTCAGCCTTCGCGGAAGCCTATTCACGCATCATCATTTACCCGAGCCGCTCTCTTGCTTCCATCAAGGATCCCGAGGCGTACAAGCGCGAAGAACAGCGGAGCCGGATTATCAATCTCGCTTCCATGCGGGCCCTGGATCGTATCCGCAAGGAAGGAAACGCCGTGCTCGTATTTCCGGCCGGGACACGCTACCGCCCCGGTAAACCCGAATCAAAGCGGGGCGTACGGGAAATCAACTCATATATCCGCATCTCGGATGTTATGCTGCTGGTCTCGATAAACGGAAACTGCCTGAGGTTCTCCGATACGCCCGAAAACATGATCAGCGACGTGGTCTGTCCCGACCGCATCATCATGACCGCGAGCCCGGTTTACGACTGCCGCGCGTTCCGTGTCGAAGCGCTGGAATGGGCCAGCAGCGATACTGAAGACAAAAAGCAGCTGGTAGTAGACTATGTCATGCACCGGCTGGAAAAGATGCACGAAGAGAACGAAGTCGGCCGCCTCGATTAAGGGAACCGCTTCGATCAGGGCGACCGGCCCGGTCAGTCCATCCGGCAGCGGGCGGCGCGGGCGTGGAAGGTCAAACCCTCGGCGAGCGCAAGCCGCTCCGCCGCGTCAAGCGATGCCGTCCAGCCGGAGCGGTCGCTTCCTGCCTCCCCGGTACGCAACGTGGTAACCGTTTTGAGAAAGTGCCGAACCGAAAGCCCGCCGGTAAAACGCGCAGCTCCCGATGTGGGCAGCGTATGGTTGAGCCCCGCTGCATAGTCACCGAGTATCTCCGCTGACCCGTGCCCGATAAAGAGCGATCCGTAATTCCGCAACTCATTCACCAGACCATCCCGTTCTCCACCCGATTCAAGCGCCAACTCGAGATGTTCCGGTGCTTTCCGGTTCGCGATTTGTACCGCCCGCTCCCATGAATCAACAAGGATGATCGCGCCGTTTCCGGAAAGACTTTTCCTTGCGGGGGCGTCTTCGGGGATATCACCGAGCTGACGCGCGAGCTCTGCCGCAACCGCGTCCGCCAAAGCTGCTGACCGTATGAGCAGTACGGCCTGGGCATCCACATCGTGTTCGGCCTGGGCGAGCATGTCCGCGGCAATCCAGGCGGGGTTCGCGGAATCGTCCGCAAGGATCATCACTTCTGATGGGCCCGCGGGGATGTCGATCCCTACTTCGCCGAACACGAGGCGTTTGGCGGCGGTAACATACCGGTTTCCCGGACCGACAATCACATTGACCGCGGGAACCGTATCGGTTCCACAGGCCATGGCGGCAATCGCCTGCGCGCCGCCGACGGCAAACACCCGGTCAACTCCGCAGAGGGAGGCGACCGCGAGGATCCGCGCGTCGCAGTATGGAGCGTCAGGATCTCCCGAAGGATGCGGAACCGGCGGGGAGCAGAAGATTACTGAATCGCAGCCCGCAGCTTTGGCGGGGGTTACCCCCATGATTACGCTCGAAAAAAGCGGAAACCTTCCACCGGGAACATACACCCCGGCACGTTCAACCGGTATGGTTTTTTGCCCGGTAATGATCCCGGGAACAAGTTCCGTTTCAAAGGAATCAAATGACTCCTTTTGACGGAGCGCGAACTGCATGGCGAGATCCCGTGAATGGCAGAGCGCCCGGTAAAGTTCGGGATTTTCTTTTATCAGTGTTTCTTCCGCGGCGCGCACATCATCCCTGGACACTTCGAGGCGGGCAGGATTCGCGCGGTCAAACTGCGACGCGTAGTGCCTCACGGCCGTATCGCCGCGTTCACGCACATCGGCAAGAATGCCCGCGGCAACAGTCAGTGCGTCGTCGAGACGCCGGACGGAAAAAAAGGAATCAGGGACGGTGTCCGCGGTATACCGCGGAATAATCGGGGTAGTCATGGCTCCTCCTTGCGGTGTTCGCTTTTCCGGGAACAGGTTACTTCTTGTGACGACGGTCGAGTTCGTTCAGCACGTCATTCCAGGAAACGCCTTCGCGGTTCATGAGCACGTTTACGAAATAGAGGAGGTCGGCCGTTTCCCAGACAACCTCGTCCCGGTCCTCCGCCTCGGTCAGTTCTTCCGCTTCCTCCATCACCTTTTCACGGACGCGCTCGGCATTCAAGGTCGCCGTATAGGAACCCGGTTTGGGATTCGCGAATCGGTCCGCGATAACGGAAGAAAGATAATCCAGACTGTACGGCCGGTCGGCTACGGTGGAAAAACAGCTCCAGGCCCCGGTATGACACGCGGGCCCCGCGGGGCGTACGGTTGCAAGAATGGTATCCCGGTCGCAGTCCACCCGCAGTTTGACTACTTCGAGCGTATTGCCGGAGGTATCCCCCTTGGTCCACAACTCGTTCCGGCTCCGGCTCCAGAAGGTGAGCAAACCCCGGGCAAAGGTGGTGGCAAGCGCTTCACGGTTCGCGTAGCCCATCATGAGCACTTCGCCGGTCACGCTCTGCGCGA
>CAZQEF010000007.1:0-4361 GCA_964592325.1 uncultured Treponema sp.
CGGCCGCGCGATTGGGATGTCCGTATTTCTCTCGGTCAGCTCTATGAGAACATGGGAGACAATGAACTTGCGGAGAAAACCTATCAGGCGGTGCTGAACCATGAGCCGGAGCATATTGAGACACGCGCCGCATTATGCATGCTGTACCAGAGAACCGGGAGGAATGCGGAAGCCGTACAGCTTGCCGATGAAATAGTCAACCTGCAGGGCAGCCGGGGATCGGAAGAAGATCTGACCAGATTGTCCGAGTCGCTTGAGCTGTATGAACAGGCAGTGCAGCGGTACGGTTCAATGAATCCGGGCGTGCTGGGAAAAAATCTTGAACTGCTCAGGGAACGGGCAATTGGCGATGACGGCCTTTCCCTCGATCCCCTGGAATCAATCGAAAATCCTGAACAGGGTGAACAGTTTATACCTGTTGATGAAGAAACTGATCCCCTCACGCTTTTCGAAGATGAAGAGCTCATTGATGATAATGAAATTCCGTTTGATGAGCTTGTAGCTTCGGAAGATTTTGACGAAGAACCGGAACCCGAAATGGGCTTCGATGAGCTGGTCCAATTTGAAGAACCGATTGAAACACCCGGGGATGAATACCGGACACTGCCCAATGAAGATCCATTTCGTGATATTGATACCGATGTGCTTCCTCCGGATCTTGAAGAGCCGGCTGCTCCGTCAAAGCATGCTCCGGAGCCGGAACCCGGATTTAACCAGCCGCCGGAACCGTATCAGCGATGGCCGGAACCGCCTCCACAGCCGCCGGTTGACTCTGAACCGAAGCCGGAGCCGGCCGCCGTGGAAGAACCTTTGGCGGATACAAGACCTGAACCGTCTCCGGTATCTGAACAGGAACCTGAAGCCGAACCGGTTCCCGCTCCTGCCGCGCAGCCGCCGTTCAATGAACCCTGGCGGTCTCCGCCTCCCCGTGCCGAAAGCGAGCCTCCGGCTCCTGTCGATACTGAATCACGTGTGGAACCGGCGCTCGATGATGACTCCGAAATTGAACTTACCGAGGAGGCCGAACCGGATCCATCATCCGTTGCTGATGATGAGCTTCCCCTGGAAGACGATCTGACCGACAGCGTTGAGGCCGGTTCCGGCGAGAAGAAACCGAATCCGTTCGGCTTCCCAATCGGCAAACCGGTTGTGGATCCTCCACGGCTGGATGAAATACTTGAAGAGATGACCGGTATCAGCCTGCTCAAACTGTTTACCTACCTGAAATCCATAACCAGGGAGCTTCCCGAAGAGGTATTTGCAGAGTATCTGCTGAGCAATGAACGGGTGCAGCTTGAATACCTCATAGACCGTCTGTCCGGGAAACCGGGTTTGCGCGATCTTGCGAGGGTACGGCATATCCGCCGGGAAATCGGTTACCGACGGAGGCCGGCCACAAACCTCTGGGAGTCTTTTGATTACCTTGAGGGGCTGCTCCAGGATCTTCCCGATCAGGGTTTTGCAATAACCATGAAAAACCGCATGGAACGCATCAAGAGTCATTTCGCCGGGAGCCCTGTGCTCTGAATGCCTGCTACAGTCTGATAATCCGCGATTTGGTGAGTACCCGGTGTCCGTCTCCGGTAATGAGAATATCGTTTTCCAGACGGCACCCGCCATACAACGGATCGTAGAGTCCGGGTTCCAGGGTGACCACCATGCCCTTCTCAAAAACCCAGTCGTTGTCCGGCCGGTTGCGTATCGCCGGACCTTCATGGGGCTCAAGACCTATACCGTGACCAAGCGCGTGCGGCATGCTTTTTCTTGCCTTTTTGAATACCGCATCGGCGGCGAGCGCCGCGTCACGGGTTTTCGTTCCCGGAGTATAGAGCGCGAGCGCCGCTTCATAAGCTTTTTCTACCAGGGAAACAAGCTTTTCCTGAGCGGGGTCAAGGATGCCCGCCGCAATGGTCAGCGTGGTATCGCTCGTGTATCCGTTAACCATCACCCCGAAATCAATGATTGAAAGCCCGTCAGTGCCGATTTTGGCGTTTGTATAGGCGGGATGCGGATGTATGGCAAAGCTTCTGGTGCTGCCTGCGGCAAGTGTCTCAAAGCCGGTTCCGTCTGCCCCGGCTTCACGGATTGTCCGCTCAATGAAAAGGGCCGCATCGATTTCAGTCCGGATTTTCCCCGAACCGATATTCCTTTCCAGCAGGGCGGTAATTGAATCGGAAAGCGCACAGGCCGATTCGATGGCGTGAATTTCATGTTCATCCTTGATTGAGCGCATTCGGGCAATTTCTTCAAAAACACCTCCTGCTTCGCGGCAGAGTACGACATGTTCAAGAAGCGTACCGGCGTATTGGAGAAAGAGCGGATACGGTGTATGCGCGGGGATTTCAATCCTTGAATTCGGCGGAACGCCTATTTTTTCCACAATGCCTGCCGCAGCCGTAACCGGATGTCGGCCGTATTCGCTGTAGGGAACGATAACGTCAACATCGGCGTACTGCGCGGCCAGATTCTCGTCCCAGGGACAGAGAACCGCATGACCGGTAATGGTGAGTATCAGGAGCGCATCACCGGGATGACCCGAAAAATAACGAACCGCTTTTTCCCGTCTGCCCTCAGTGTCTTCAAGGACAATAACCGAAATACTGTTACGGGCCATCCAGGTTACCAGATCCGCCCGCCGTCGTTGGTACATGGTATTCATGAGTGCACTATACGCAATTTCTTTGACAGGGTAAAGCAAATACGCTAGGATGATCGTGCAAGCAGCGGAGGAAGCGGCCGTGTCAATGAGTTTCGGGAAGAAAATGGTGTATGCCCTTGGTCAGTTTGCGCTTGTTTTATGCGCGTATGCATCGGGCAAGCTCTTCCTCAGCTATTATATTTCCGGATCATCCCCTGTATTCACCGCACATATTCACCGGGAAGCCCTTTTTGGCCTGTTTACCATAGCCGGACTTGCCATAGCGCTCAGCCGGCTGGTCGATGCAGGGGCATCCCTTCTATCCGGCTGGCTTTCCGACCGTTCCCGGTCCCGCCATGGCCGGCGAACAGTCTTTATGCTCGGTTCCGCGGTTCCTGTCGCGTTTGCTTCCTTTCTTGTATTCACTCCGCCGTCAGGGAATCTAAATGTCAACTCGGTGTACGTGCTGCTCATGCTGCTCGTTTTTTACATGCTTCTTTCCCTGTACGCTACGCCTTTCCTTGCCATGCTTCCCGAAATGGGGAAGACTCGCCGTGAGCGGCTGTTCCTTTCCATCCTTCTCGGCATTGCCACCGCGACAGCCACGTTACTCGGCAACCGTACGTTCACGCTTGCCGGTTTGCTGACCGACCTTTCCGGTATTCCCCTTCCCGATTCCTTCCGTATCGTTATTGCCGGCTATGCGCTTGTTTCGGCTTTATTCCTCCTGCTGCCGGCTTTCCTGCTCAGGGAATCAAATCCCGCAAACGGGCCGATCCGGGAGCCCTTCTCACGAGCGCTTGTAACCGTATTGGGCGATGCCCATTTCCGGTCCTACCTCCTTGCGGACATCATGTTCCGGATTGCCTCTGCGCTGGTTATAGCCGGTTTTTCCTGGTTCGTTACCGTATTGCTTGAACTTGATCAGCGTACGGCGAACGTACTGTTGTTGATGGTGTTTTTCTCGAATCTCGCTCTGTTCTTCCCCGTATACCTGCTGGTTAACCGCTGGGGCAAGCGGAGAATTCTTTTCGCATCATATTTGCTGTTCATGGCGGCACTTGTCGCGTCGGTGTTTGCCGGGATGTATCCGGTTGATTCCCTGACACAGGGAATCATTCTTGCTTTCATGCTGTCTGTTCCCTATGCGGTTTTTACCGTATTGCCGAATGCGCTTGTTTCAGACCTTGTTGTTGCGGCGGAACGGAAAACCGGTGAACAGCGGGGTGGTATGTATTTTGCAGTACATGCGCTCATAGTCAAGATTGGCGCAATCACCGCCGGTCTTCTTTTTCCGCTTTTTACCATATTCGTACATGGAGCCATTCACCGTGAGCCGGAAACTGCCGGCCTGCGGCTTGTGCTGGTGCTCTCCGCGCTCTGTTCATTGATCGGATTTTTTGCCCTTTTCGGTTATCACGAGAAGGAAGTATCCGCCGTGCTGGGCGATAAGAATTAGCTGTTTCCGTTACGGTTTCGCACCATCTGTATAACCTGGAAGAGCAGCCGATCCCGCGATACCAGAAGCAGTATCAGGCCGATTCCGCAAAAAAGTGAAAGGCTGACAAAGAGCGGAAGTCCCTGCGAATAAAGACGGTTGCCTCCGGAAAAGAGAGAGTAAAGTGGTGCGCGAAGGAGATACACCGGTACTGCCGCAATGAGAGAAAAAACAATCATCTTGAACGCGTAGCGGACAGATGATGTTACGAGGGTCCCAATTTCA
>CAZQEF010000007.1:4371-9797 GCA_964592325.1 uncultured Treponema sp.
TGCCGAGAAACAGCACCAAAAGAATGGTATTGATGGCGCTTGCAAGACTGAGGGCAAGCGCGATACCGCCGCCGCTCATGGGTCCGACCAGAGTGAGCGCGAGCGTGATATTTACCACAAACGATAAAATACCCGCCAGGGTCGGGGAACGCGTGTCGCTTCTGGCATAAAACGCCGGTGCGAGAATACGGTTCGCCGCGATAAAATAGAGTCCCGGAACATGCCAGGTGAAGGCCCGCAGCGTCAGCGCGACAGACTCATCCGAGAAGCTCCGTGTCCTGAAAAGCAGAATGATAAGGGATTCACCGGAAACAAGAAAAAAGAAGGTGACCGGGATGGTGATAAGCGCAATCGTGTTCATCGCCCGTGATAGAAGCGCATTGAAAGGACTCCAGTCATTACGTGCGGCGTGCGCGGAAAGATCCGGGAGTATGACCGTACCGATGGAAACGGCGAAAATGCCCAGGATCAGCTCCTGGAGACGCAGGGAATACTGCAGGCTTGATACAACACCAGGTCCGGCATTGCTTGCCAGAATTGACGAAATAAGGTCATTGATCTGATATGCCGCCATTCCGAGGATGGTGGGGCCGATAAGACGGAGCACCTTTCGGGTTCCGGGATTTCGAAGCGCGCGCAGGGGGACAGATAATGAAAAGCGGAATCCCTGTTTGAGTACAAAGGGAATTTGAAAGGCCATCTGAATGGTTCCCCCGGCGAGTACTCCGATCGCCATGGCACGTGCCGGATTCCCGGCCCTGTCCGCGAGAAGCCAGGTACATCCGATTATGGTCAGATTGAAAAGAATGGGGGTGAATCCTGAAGGAGAAAAGATTCTGACTCCGTTCAGAATCCCCTGAAAGAGCGCGGCAATTGAAATGAGGGCAAGATAGGGGAACATGATCCGTGTGAGAAAAAGTGTTTCCGGGGTTTCTGTTCCGAAAAGGGGTACTATGAGCGGGGCGGCAAGTATTCCGGCCACTACGGTCAGGGATACCGCGCAGGTAAGGACCGTAAAGGTCGCGGAAAGAAACTCCGCCGTTTTTTCGCGTGTTTCCGTATCAAGGTATTTCCGGAAGGTGGGGATAAAGGCAACCGAAATACTGTTTTCGGCAAAAAGGCGCCTGAGCAGGTTGGGAATGAAGAACGCCACCGTAAAGGCGTCCGAGAGCTGGGTTGTTCCCAGAAATGCTGCCTTGGTCATTTCGCGCACGAGGCCGAGAATTCTCGAACCGAGGGTCAGCAGTGACAGTTTGGATCCGCTTTTCAGTAATGATTGCGCCATATTATGGAGAGAATACCATACCCGGGGGAGGCTGTTAATCACTGCTGCCAAAATTGTTGGAAAAATTCCCGACAATTTTGGCAGCAGTAATGCTTGAACGAACTTACATTTCCCGGCATAATGTCGATCATGACAGACAGCACAGTTTTACGTGTGGGTATTGACGTCGGTTCAACGACGGTCAAGATAGTGGTTTTGTCCCCTGACGGGGAAATCCTTCACAGCAAGTATGAACGGCATCGTGCCGACATCCGGACAACAATCATTTCTGTTGTTGACCAGGCGCTTGATATTCTCGATGAACGGTATCCGGGAAAAGCGGACGATTCTGAACGCCCGCTGCTCAGCATCATGGTGACCGGATCAGGCGGTCTTGCCGTGTCCCACTGGCTTTCTGTCCCCTTCGTCCAGGAAGTAATTGCCTCAACTACCGCTGTACGGAAAATGATTCCCAAAACTGATGTCGCCATCGAACTCGGCGGTGAAGATGCAAAGATAACCTATTTTTCCGATGGCGTTGAACAGCGCATGAACGGTACCTGTGCCGGCGGTACCGGTGCCTTTATTGACCAGATGGCGGCTCTGCTTGAAACGGATGCCGATGGGCTCAATATTCTCGCACGTGGAGCGACCAACCTCTATCCCATCGCCGCCCGCTGCGGCGTCTTTGCCAAAACCGATGTACAGCCCCTTATAAACGAGGGAGCCCGCCGGGAGGATATTGCCGCGAGCATTTTCCAGGCAGTAGTAAGCCAGACCATTTCCGGTCTTGCCTGCGGAAAACCCATCCGGGGCCATGTCGCGTTTCTTGGCGGACCCCTTCACTTTATGGACATGCTCCGGTACCGCTTTATCGAAACGCTGAAACTCAAGGAAGACGAAATCCTCATTCCGGCCGATTCGCAGTTGTTTGTTGCGGCCGGTGCCGCGTGGACTGCTCCGTTCCCGTCTGAAAAAGCCCAGGAAAACGAAAAGGAAGAACCCAGGTTCATCACTATAGAAGCATTGCGGACCGGCCTCAAAACGCTTGTAGGCGCGGAGATGAACGAAATACAGCGCCTTGATCCCCTTTTCGCGAATGAAAAGGAGCTCGAAGAGTTCCGTATCCGGCATGCGTCCGAGATGGCGGCCTCCGCTGATCTTGATACGGCAAAAGGACCCGTCTTTCTCGGTCTTGATGCCGGTTCAACAACAACCAAAGCAGTCCTTATCGACGAGAATGGACGGATTCTCTGGCGCTTTTACAGCAACAACGGCGGCAACCCGGTAGATCTCGCGGTCAGAGTGCTTCAGGATTTGTACCGGCGCCTTCCGGAGAAAGTCAGGATAATGAGATCCTGTTCAACCGGGTATGGCGAGGCGTTGTTCCAGGCTGCACTCGGTGTTGATACGGGTGAGGTTGAGACCATTGCCCATTATCGTGCCGCCGATTTCTTCGTTCCCGGTGTTGATTTCATTCTGGATATCGGTGGACAGGACATGAAGTGCCTCCGCATGAAGAACGGAGCCATAACATCCATACAGCTTAATGAAGCCTGTTCATCCGGCTGCGGGAGCTTCCTGGACAATTTTGCCCGTTCCCTGGGACTCGATATCGCAACATTCTCCAATAAAGCGCTGCTTGCGCAAAAACCGGTCGATCTGGGAAGCCGTTGTACGGTGTTCATGAACAGCCGTGTCAAACAGGCGCAGAAAGAAGGGGCTTCGGTCGGGGATATTTCCGCCGGTCTTTCCTATTTGGTCATCAAAAACGCACTGTTCAAGGTAATCAAGCTTCGTGACGCATCGGCTATCGGCGAGAAGGTCGTCGTGCAGGGCGGAACGTTCAATAATGACGCGGTACTGCGTGCGTTTGAAAAAATTTCCGGCCGCAATGTATTCCGGCCCGACGTCGCCGGTCTCATGGGAGCGTACGGCGCCGCCCTTATCGCGCTTGACCAGTGGAAGGCCGCCGGGGCTCCCGGCGATGCGCGAACCGGTCTTGCAACCCGGGAACAGCTGGAAAATTTCAAGGTTGAACTTGAACTGCGCCGTTGCGGCAAGTGTTCCAACAATTGTCTTCTTACCATAAATACATTCTTTGCCGGAGTAGTCACCGCCGGTCCCGTTGAACAGATGGTCGCACCGCCGAGGCGGTTTATTACCGGAAACCGCTGTGAACGCGGACTCGAGATTGATCTTTCGGTCAAGCCGGAAAAGGGTGACCTGACCCACGCGGGCAACACAGGGTCTCTTGAAATACCGGAGAATCACGATGACGTCATCGGTCTGGATAAACCGGCAAAGCAGCCTGTTCCCAACCTTTTCGCATGGAAGTACAAACGCCTCTTCCGTTACAAGCCGCTTTCAGCACATGACGCGCCGCGTGGTGACGTAGGACTCCCGCGTGTCCTCAATATGTATGAGAATTATCCCCTCTGGTTTACCTTTTTCACGAAACTCGGGTTCCGCGTGCGTCTTTCCCCGCGTTCCAGCCGTCATATATATGAAAAAGGCCTTGAATCGATTCCGTCCGAATCAGTTTGTTATCCCGGAAAGATCAGCCACGGCCATGTGGAAACCCTTCTCCAGGCAGGGGTCAAGTTCATCTTTTATCCCTGCGCGCCCTATGAGCAGGTTGAAGATCCGGGAGCGGGCAATTCATACAACTGTCCGATAGTGACGAGTTATCCTGAAGTTCTCAAAAACAACATGGAAGCGCTTCGTCAGGATGAATCAATACTCTATATGGATCCCTTCCTTCCCATTTACGATGAAAAACGCCTGGCGGAACGCCTGTACGAAGAACTTTCCGGCCATTTTGACCTGACCCGCAAAGAAGTTCGTGATGCCGTGCATGAGGCATGGCTGGAACAGGAGGCCTTCCGTGACGAGACTGCCCGTGCGGGCGAGAAAGCGCTTGCCGAGATACAGGATCGGGGACTCAAGGGAATCGTTCTCGCCGGCCGGCCGTATCATCTGGACCCTGAAATAAACCATGGAATTCCGGAGCTTCTGACCGGGCTCGGTCTCGCCGTGCTTACCGAAGATTCGGTAGCCCATCTGGGGAATATTGAACGTCCGCTGCGTATCGTTGACCAGTGGACATACCATAACCGTCTGTATCGCGCCGCCCAGTACACGACAACCAACCGCAACATAGAGCTTGTGCAGCTGACCAGTTTCGGATGCGGACTCGACGCGGTTACCTCTGATCAGGTTCAGGAAATACTTGAAGCAAAAGGCCGCATGTACACCCTGGTCAAGATTGATGAAGGATCAAATCTCGGTGCTGTCCGTATCCGCATGCGGAGCCTCATTGCCGCAATAAAGGAACGTGATCGCCGCGAAACCCAGGAGAAGATTCATCCGGCGAACTACAAGCGGGTCATTTTTACCAAAGAAATGAAAAAACGGTATACGATTCTTGCACCGCAGATGTCGCCCATCCATTTCCGCATACTTCAGCACGCATTCGAGTATTCGGGATACAACTTTGTCATTCTTCCCGATGTTGATGCCAAAGCGGTCGATACCGGACTCCAGTACGTCAACAATGACGCGTGCTACCCGTCCATAATCGTTGCCGGTCAGATGATCGAAGCGCTCAAGTCAGGGCTCTACGATCTGGACAGTGTTGCGCTTCTTATTACGCAAACCGGCGGCGGCTGCCGCGCGACAAACTATATCGGCTTTATCCGGCGGGCTCTTGCCGATATCGGCTGGGGGCATATTCCGGTTATCAGTCTGAGTGCCCAGTCGCTCGAGAAGAATCCCGGATTTGTCGTTACCCCGGCGCTTTTACACCGGGCAATGATGTCAATCATGCTCGGAGACCTGCTTATGCGTGTCCTGTACCGTACAAGGCCCTATGAAGCGGTCCCCGGTTCGGCAAATGAATTGTACGAAAAGTACAACACCCGTTCCATGGAGCAGATCAAGAGCCTTTCCATCCGGGGATACAACCGGCTTATCCGCGATATTGTCCGTGATTTCGATTCGCTTCCCCTGCGGAATGTCAGGAAGAGCAGGGTGGGAGTTGTCGGCGAGATCCTGGTCAAGTTCCATCCCACGGCCAATAATGACATCTTCTCGACCATTGAGCGTGAGGGAGCCGAATGTGTCGTTCCCGATCTTGCGGATTTCCTTTTTTATTCCTTTG
>CAZQEF010000007.1:9807-14605 GCA_964592325.1 uncultured Treponema sp.
TTCCCGAAGAAGTTCGAGCAAAGTGCGCACCTCTTTGTCTGGCTCCTGGAACGGTACCGTACGCAGATCAAGAAGTCCCTTTCACGCAGCAAACGGTTTCTTCCGCCCGAGTCCATATACAAACTGCAGGAAGGTGTTGAAGATATCGTTCAGCTCGGCAATATAACCGGAGAAGGATGGTTCCTTACCGCTGAGATGATCGAACTTATTCATTCCGGGGTTCCGAGTATTGCCTGTGTGCAGCCCTTTGCCTGTTTGCCGAACCATGTCACCGGCAAGGGCATGATCAAGGAATTGCGTCACCGGTTCCCGCAGGCAAATATAGCGGCGATTGATTTTGATCCCGGCGCGAGCGAAGTAAACCAGCTGAACCGGCTCAAACTGCTTCTGGCAAACGCGCCGGAAGGTACGCATCCCGACGAGACAAAGAGGAAAAAAAGCCGCTAGTCTGCTGTCCGGGGTCGACCCCGGCGGCCGCAGGTCGCCAAATGTCGCCCCACGGCCGGCATCAGTCAAGGCGGGGGCGGTTTTTGCCGATAATCGAACCGGTATGAACCATAAAACGCTCGCATTTTTCTGTTCGCTGTTCATTGTCTTCGCTGGATCGGGCCTTTCTGCTCTGGATATGGCCCGTGCTCCCCGTGGATACATCGAGACGGCATCAATACGTGAAACCCTTTTTGAGTCCTGGCTCTCAACGGAACTTGCGCCGCTTCTTTCGCTGCGCGCCAGGGAAGCCGTCGATCAATACGGCAGAACCTTCCGGGTACGTCAGGGCAGGGACGAGAAGACCGGCGATCTTGCGGTGCAAATCCAGTCTGCAGACGCTACGGGCGTACAGGGCATGTGGGAGCTCTACCGCCGTTTTTCCGACGGTTTGCCACGGGAAATACGGATTTACCCTCTGGATACTCCCCATATCAGCATTTCGCTTGTTTCTTCGCAGATGCGTCCGGAATCGGGACGATCCCTGCTTACGCTGACGGTTTACGGCCAGCCGGTGGTCTCCCGGGTAGCGGTCGGTGTTCCCCTTGTCAGGATGTATACCATGTCCCTTTCCGACATCATGTACATGACCCGTGCGGTTGTTCCCTGGAATCTGCTGTATCCCCATCCGGACGATTACGCCGCGGTACGCTCCGCGGTAGACACCATACGTTCCCGTCTGGATACGCTCGTATATCTTGAGGACGGGGCTTTCGATCACGAAGGAAAGCCGGTCCATATCCTTGACGGCTCACCCCAGGATCCGGCCGCCGTGATTATGGCGCTGGAGCCGGGACAAAAACTGGAAAACATATCGGGCGGCGTGAATTGTTCGGGTTTCGCAAAGTGGATTGTGGATGGCATCATCCTCCCGGCAGCCGGTTCCCGACTGTTTATTGAACCGCTGAAAAAACAGACTGATTCTCCCGAAACGCATTTTACCGAACCGTTTCGGGAATCGCGTGACGTATTTTTCGCGCTGGACTGGACACGGCAGCTTGCCAGCGCCGTTCTCTCCCTGTCCGGACGGGGAACGGTGCTTCCGGCAGAATCGGGTGCCGATGTGACTGCGGAACCGTTCCCCCTGCTTGACCGGCCGGTACCGGATGTCGGATACCGCCCTGACGCGCTTGGACCGCTTTTATACTGGCTTGCGGTCAATGAACCGGGCCATATGTACCTCGGGGCAATAAGCCGGGAACGGGGCGATCCGCCGCTTCGCCAGTACCATCATATTGCGGCCTTCTTTCCGTATTTCACCCCGGACGGGCGTTTTTCGGTCGCAGTATTTGAAAGCGCGGTGGAAACACCTCTGGATCTTTTTGCATCCCGCAATGCCGATGCGTACATTCATCTGGTTCGTATCAGGGTTCCGGAAAAAGGACGTTTTAATCCATAAAAAACGTGTTACCTTTACGGTATCCCCGGTATTTACCGGTTTGAGGTGCGTTTTTTTATGATTTTTGTCCGCAGGTTGACAGCAATTTTACTTCTCGTATGTGCCGGCGGTATGGCAGCAGGGGAAACAAACCCGCGGGACACTCTCGAGCGTGCCCGGGCCGAATCTTCGCCAGCAGAATCAATCCGCATCCTTGAATCGGCTATTCCTGCCGGGGGTGAGTGGCGTTTCTTTTTCCTCATGGAAATCACGCTTCAATACAGCCGTCTCGGGGACTGGTCCGCCGCCCGGTCGGTTCTCTCACGCATAGACGCGGCATCTGTTCCGGAAAACCATCTTGACCGCTATACATACTGGCTCGCACTGACTCGTGAACAAACCGGCGATACTGCAGCCGCGGAGAAACTGTATGGTGAGCGCATTTTTTCTGCACGCGCCCGTGACCCCCTCCTTTATCTGGGATATCTCAGAATTGCATCTTCCGGTGCTGAAAAGGTTCTTTCCGCCATGGATACGGCGCTTCCGGCGCTCCGTGACAAAGATCCCGCCTCCTGGATTCTGTCCCGGTATCTCGGCGGATTGGTTGCCGTACGTGAAGGGCAATGGGCTTTTGCTGCAAAATGTCTTGAAGTTTTTCTTTCCGATCGTGCTAATGCTCCGGAAGAGTACCACGGATGGGCAGCGTTCTATTATGGATGGAGCCTGTACCGGCTTGGCGACTGGGAAAAAGCCCATGCATCCCTTTCACTGTTCCTTGACCGTCATGATGATCATGAACGGGTCTGGCAGGCTGCAACTGCCGCGGCATTTTGCGCCCTGCAAACCGGACGGGATCCGTTCCCTCTTGCAGACCTTGCCATTTCACGCGCTCCGACACCGGAAGACCGGGCAGATGGACTGGTCTTCAAGGCTTCAATACTCATTGACCGTGGTGATCATGAAAAAGCGTCCGCCATACTGCGTTCTGTTGCAGATGGCAGTGCGACTTCCGGACAAACACCCTTTTCTCCCCGGGCACGGTTTATGCTTGCGGACAGTGCTTTTGCCCGAAGGAACCATGAGGAAGCCGAAGAGCACTGGCTTATTGTGTATAGCGATTTTCCGGAAAGCCCTCTTGCCGAAGAATCTCTTTTCCGTGCTGCCGAGCAGTGGTACCTCCAGGGTTCTCCAGATCGCGCAATACGGTTGTTTACCCGGTATCGGCAAAATCATCCGAACGGAAAGTATACCGATCTTGTCCTGAAAAACGGCGGAGAAGCGCTTCTCTCGACCGGCAAGCATGATCTGGCCATATTGTGGTGGGAATCCTTCGTTACCCGTTTTCCCAAAAGCCCGCTCATGCCACGTGTCCTCAATGATCTGGTCTGTGCATATCGTGCATCGGGCGACTATGGCGCAGCCCTTCGTATGGCTCGGTCGTATGTGCACGACTATCCTGATGAGGCCGAGGCTGACCGCATGGCTGCAGAGATTGAAACTCTGGAACTCCTGAATCGCGGTGCCGCGCCCGATACTGCTTCGCTGGCTGTTGAATATCGGCGTCTCGGCGGAGCCGGAACTCCCGAAGGCCGTTCCCGGGGACTTGCGCTTGCCCGTATGTACCTTGCAGACCGGAGCAGACGGGAGGAAGGTGTGCGCATTCTTGAAGAAATAGATGCAACACTCCCTGCAAATACTGATCGCATTATACGTACTGACCGTATGGTCTATGCAGGGAACGCGATGCTTTTGGGAAATTTTCTCCGTGATGCAGGGGATTATTCAGGTTCGGCCCGGGCCTTCCTTTCGGCAGGATCCCTGTATGCACCCCTGGACGGTGAACGGGCTGCTGAATCATTGTATGGCGCTGTGGATGCGTTTTTGCGTACGAATCGTCGCGGTGACGCGGAAAAGGCGCTGGAAACCATGCGTACCTCCTGGCCACGTTCCGTGTGGACCGGTCGTGCGCGGCGGCTTTTGCCCGCTGAATAAGGGAGTGTTTTGTGCTACCATCCGGATGTATGAAAATGTCTGAACGAATAGTTGTTGTCGCCGCAATTGCCATCATGTGCGGCAGTACCCTGATTCATGCAGAAACGGTATCGGTTCCCGATATCGAAACAAGAATACGGAATTCGGGGAATGATGTTCCTTCTTCCGCGTTGCCGGTATTTCGCCTCCCACCGCCTGTAGAATTGCCCGGGAAGGAAGAAGTCCCGGTTCCGGTTGCAAAACCGGAAGCAGAATCTTCGCCAGAAATCGCTTCTGAACCGGTTCCCCCGCAAAAACCGGAGAAACCGGCAGCCAGCGGACATGCAAGCGTCGGTTCGGGCTATCCGGCCACCCTTGCCGGTGAATTTGCCGTGGTACAGCCTGAAGGACAGTATCCCGGATTTTCCGCCGAGTTCGGGTTTTCCGCATCGGATGGATACGGCGGAAAGGATATGGGACGCGGGTATTTTGACCGCTCGGTAGGTCTTTCGCTCAAAGCCTTCCGGGAGAACGGTCCCAGAACCTGGTACGCAGCCGTCTCTGTTGGCGATCGGGCCGACGGGCTGCAGGAAAACCATCCGGCCTATTTCAGCATAGGGCACCGTCTTGCCGGTATCAATGCGGGAACGGATCTGTTTACCATTGGTGATAACGGACCGGTGCTTTCCGTGTACCTGGACAGTCAGGTTTTTACGTCTTCGGCAGAACGGGGCTCAGACGATCCACTGCCGGGAACGGAAATCGATGATTACCGCGGTTATTATCTTTCACCCGGTGCGCGTCTCTCCGCGAATCCGGGTTCGTTCCGGATCTTCCTTGATGCTGTCTATGCGCTGGATACTGTCGTGGACAATGATGACATCCATGCGCTGGAAACGTCCCTTTCGGCCTATCGCGCATTCGGCGCCCTTGAATTTGGAGCAGGCGCAACGTTTCATACGG
>CAZQEF010000008.1:0-12593 GCA_964592325.1 uncultured Treponema sp.
GGATTTTCCCAAAAGTATGCCGGTGGCGTGCGGAACCTTACCGGAACGATCGGCAACCTCGCCTCCACGGGAGTAACATACGCGATGACCGGGAACGCCAGGGTGAACCTGATCAATACGAGCATGTTCGGTCTGAAAAATACAAAGGGAGGCGCAGTCAGTGTCGGCCTTTTCGAGTTCGGTTTCGGCAAGGACGGCGTGCAGGCTGCAATCGGCATGGGCGGAACGGATTTAAACCTCAAGATTAATGAGTATACCGCTTCGCATGGTGGCATCGAGGCAAATGTTGCCCTGCGTACGCTGTTCTCGTATGGTGATGATGCGGGAACCGACACCTACCGGGACATTCTGGACGAGAAGACGAAACTCGCGGTGAATGAGAAGCTGGAAGGTGAGGCAACGGCGAAGACGGTGATGAATGAGGACGGTACAAAGACGATCATTCTCCGCAGTCTTTCAAACAATGTCAATGACGGGGTAAACGCCGGAATCGTCCTCCAGCATGAAGCGTACCGCGACGGCGTGGAAAGCACCGACCAGGAAGCAGAAACCCTCGCGGCGGTAACCGGGCACACCGAGATGGCGATCAACGTCCTCAAGGACGGTATGTACGTTAACGCAATCCTGAGCAACGGGAACCTGTTGAATGACATCGGGAACTACATGAATGACTCGGCGAACTTCAAGGAGTATGTTGCGACGGCGTATGACTCGAGTGGGGATTATTGGAGAGTTTTGAAAGGCGGGAACATTGTTTTTGATGGAAGCAAGGATCTTTTTGATGAAAACGGAAGATTGCTGAGAGAGTATGAAGGAAGTGGAAATGGTGGATGGGGCGCTTCTCTTGCCGAACACTTGGGCCTGCCTTCTTCTAAAGAAGCAAATGATTTAATGGTTAAGGCTGGTTTTGAAAAGCTGATAAAGGATCCTGATCACAAACAGTATTTCGTTGATATGAACGGTAACGAGGTTACTCTGGATTCAAATTATGCAATTCAAACTGGGGCCGACTTTAAGGCCGCTTACAACTTCCAGATGAACTACGCAGATCAGGTGTTAACAAAATTTGGTGGAAGTATGGAGGCTGCGGTTTCAGCCTATAAGAGTGATGTTCAACAAAAGCTGGAACTCGGACGTGTAGCAGGAAATATTGATCCTGTTGCTATTGCTGGACATCAAATGATGGATGGGTTTGGAAGTTTTGCGAAACAGTATGATACCGCAATAGTGAAATTTGGTGGGGTTGGTGATACTTCAGATAAGAGTGCCGAGTTTAAGAAAATCAAGGACTCTTTCGCTACGGTTGGCAGGACGGACTCGAATGCCATGTATGATATTATTAATTCAACGGTCTTCCCGGTTATTGGGGATTCTAAAAGAATTAATATTACCACCAAAGCATTTTATGGGAAAGACGACCAATGGCTAATCGATAAGGGGTTGGCCGGGACGGCACATGGACAGCGGCTTGGAGGCTTGGGAGCTGATCTTGGTACAAGAGGTAATAACTATCCAGTAGTAACAACTCAAAATGAATCAGTGCTGGCACAGCAGGGGTCATATGAATGGCCACAAAATTCCGCAGGTGGTTTAGCATTTACTTCCTACAGCGATAATTTTCAACAACGATACCTGCACTTACAAAATGGTACAATTGCTCAAGCTACATTACAAGGATTGATTTCCAATTCAAATCAGAATCATGTTTTCAGATTTTCCTTGCCGTCAGGGTATCAAATTGGAAACGTTGGAAATACGACATCAACAGGGCTTTCACAAAGCGAGCACTTGCACTATGAACTTAATCCATACAAATGGTGGTATTGATATGAAGAAAATTTTCCAAATTACTTTTATTCTTCTAGTTTTAATGACTCTTTCGTGTAACAAAAAAGATACTACTGGTTCAGAAGAGACTGCTGCACGAGAGAACTCGCAGCTAAAAGAGTTTCGTAATATGTACAGCGATTCAATGCAGAATTTGGTTAACTATATTCTAGATAAAGATGTGATATCATTATCTGTGTATGAAGAAGAAAAAGGGTATTATATTGGTTTTGTAGAACTCGCTAAGGACATGAAATTTGTTTCAGGATACGATGCAGAAGGTCCAATAGTTGTGCAAGTTGATTCGTACTCATTTGAAGAAGAGCGTATGGTTATTATTCTGAGCAAGTCTCTTGTTCGCGAAAAAAATGGAGAGCAGGAACTCTATTTTACCGGGATATTGGAAGCCGTAGTTACAAAAGACGCGTTATTCTCATACTATAAGCCTTATTTTGAGGGAACTAATTTGAAAGCTCCACTGTCTGTGAAAGCGAAAATAATTAAAGAACCACATTGAGTCAATAAAAGAACCAGGTTAAGCTGCAAGCGCGCCGGTCTGTTTGCGAGTGCTTCCGGGCAATTGGCGCGGTTGTCAGCTTGAACCACATCTTTTATTGCTTGGAAAATCCTGACGCTGCTTCAACTTGACAAAGCCGACTACCGTCGGCCCTGCATGTTAAGCTGATGGTCAGGAGTTTTTTGTCCGGTGAGAATTTTCCTGTTTTATCCGGTTTATGCAGCGGTGACCTTACAAGTCGAACTTGTTCGACCGGGGTGTCCATTCGATTCGTAGAATCGCCCGATTCTGTGAATCGCCCGGTTCATAAAATCGTATTGCTTAGGTAATTAGTAATGAAATCTGCAGGAAACTATTTAAATTGTTTCCTTTGTATATTTATATACCAAGCGATGTTCACTGGTTATTCTGCGTGACCAGAAGCCTGCCAGGTTATGTTTGAGAGGTTCCGGCTTTCCAATACCTTTGAATGGATCACGGGCAATATCCTTTATAAGTTCACCTATTCTCAAGAATATCTTATGATCAACGGTAGCCCACTCATTGTAGTCTTGAAAAGCCACCGCATCAAAACTGATTATCATGACTCGATGCTCTCTGGTTTGACCTCAATAAGATTGATGTGGTTTTCAACATTTCGCATAGCTGCTTCAAGATGTGATTTATTTGCCGGGGAACTCATAAGATACTCAGTTTCGTCTATCACTTCATCGACAATAATCTCGATTTCTTTGTGCGGATAGGACGCTTTAATCAGTGCAATAAGATCGGGAGTCAACTCGTCAGATTGAAGACGGTACACGGTATTCATTTATATCCTCCTTCCAGTAAAGGATACCAAAATGTCCGTCAAAAAGCTAGTTGTTTTACTCACGAAGGGGTAGCTCCAGCCGTTGCGTTCCTGCAGGAACGCAACGGCTGGAGCGAGGGGAACTCTCAAAGAAGTTTCGAGAGGGCCGCGGGATATGAGCAATAGAACGTGAGCCAACTCCCAGGCCGAACATACGCTCGCTTCTTTCCCGGTAGGAATTACCAAAGTCAAACAGGAAGCGATCGGGCCGGCGCGCGGGTTGCGTGGGCAATTCGGCGCTATTGAAGGATAAGACACCAGCCTGACCTCTGCGCCGACTCTCGCCTAGGCGGAACGACCAAAGGGCGTTCCGCCATCACCTCGACGGACGACCGCCTGTGGATGAATCTTTCCTGCCGGGAATGAATAAGCTCTCTTCGGTCCTTGAAAGGTGTCTCCCCTAAAAGTTAACAAGCGGTGTCATCGGCTCTACCATGCTTAAGGGAACCAAAATAATGGTGACAAACGTTGCAACCAGCGCGATAAACCGAATAAGCGTTTCTCATTTGGTGGTGCTTCCAACTAACATTTTAAATGCGATTTTTTTGGAATAAACAGGCCGCCGGATTTCCGGCGGTCTTTAACTTATTCAAGCAACCACTTCTGGAATCGGTCGTTTATCGGATCGAAGTTATCAAGCCACCAGTTCACGTCTGTCATAACCTGTGTTTTTCTGACTTCGGGGTTCGTCGCAAGCCTCGATTTCGCCTTGTCGGTCATCAGCGTATAAGCCTTCAGATTGATTGGCCCATACGGATAGGCCGTCGCGTATGCGGCGTCGACCTCGGCCGAAGTAGCGAATGCGAGGAATTTCATCGCGAGTTCCTTGTTTTTGGCGCCGCGTGGAATAACCCAGGAATCAAGGGCCAGTACACCTTCGTTCATTTCAAGCGCGATAGGCATGCCCTGCTCTGCGGCGGTGACGACGCGTCCGCTCCAGATATCGCCGAGCGGGATCTCATTATCGCCAATCAACTGCAAGGATTGCGCGCCGGTTTCCCACCATGTCTTTACGTACGGCTTGATTTTATCAAGGCTCTTGAAGGCCCGATCCACGTCGAGCGGGTAAAGATCGGCCGGCGCTACGCCATCCGCAAGGAGAGCCATTTCAAGAACGGGGGTCGGCCGTTTCTGGAACGTGCGTGTACCGGGAAATTTCCTGACGTCCCAGAATTCAGCCCATGTCCGCGGGTGGTTATCCGAACTGAACGCCTTCGTGTTGTACGTTATGTTGCTGCCAAAGATCTCCGCTCCGACGGAATATTCCGTTACCGTTTCCGGATCGAGGTCCGTAGTGTCGATGACGCTCATATCGAGTTTTTCAAGCAGGTTTTCGCGAACCGCGCGCGGGACAAAATCGGCATCGACGTTCATGACGTCGTATTCCGGTTTCCCGGCATCGATCATTGCCTTGATTTTTCCGTAGTCCGGCGGGCTCGCTTCGATGATCTTGACGTTGTACTTTTCCTCAAACGGTTTGAAAATCGCCTCGCGTTCGGCGTCCTGAAGGGCTCCGCCCCAGCTGAGCACGACAAGCTCATCCTTCCCCGCATCCTTTTTTGCTGTGCCTTTACAGCCACCAAGGAAAACCACCTGACTGACTACGAGAACTAGCGATATGGCCGCGGCCATGGCTTTCTTTCCCATATTGACCTCCTTTTATGCGAAGTGCATATTTCAACGGGTTTATTTCCCGTTAACGCCTGTTTCTCCTGTTTTGCGTTTTTTTTCGAACAGGGTACCGAAATTCGAAGCGAACATAATAATTGCCACGGTGACGATCAGTATCGACGCGATCGCGGTAACCGTTGGATCAAGTTGAGATCTGATGTCGTTCCATATCTGGAGCGGCAAGGTTCGCGATGAGACGCCTGCGATGAAAAGCGTTACGACGAGTTCGTCAAACGAGGTGGCAAAGGCGAAGAGCGCCGCGGAAACAAGCGCGGGGCGAATAATCGGCATGGTAACGACGATAAAGGCGCGCAGACGATTCGCGCCAAGACTCATTGCGGCTTGTTCCAAATTAGGGTCAAGGCTGACGAGTCGGGAGAGAACGGTGCTTATGACGAACGGGAGTGCGAGTAATGTATGCGCCGTAACGAGCCCGAGCGTCGTTCCCGAAATGGAAAGACCTGACTCAAAGCGATACAGCGCTATGGCCGTTATGATCGTGGGGACGATCATCGGCAGCATAAAAAGCTCCTGCAGGATATTCTTTCCGCGAAACTCGCATTTTGCGAGACCCTCTGCGGCCATGATTCCGAGCACAAGCGAGGCAAGCGTTGATAACGCGCCTGTCTTGAAACTCTGGGAAAGCGCTGCCATCCATTCGCTGTCGGTAAAGAATCGCTCGTACCACTGTAAAGAAAACCCCGGTGGCGGGAAGGTGAGGAATTGCGAAGAGCTGAATGATATCGGGATAATGATAAACACCGGCAGTATGAGAAAAAGCAAAACAATAAAAGTAAAAAGCTTCAGTTTTATGTTCTCCCCCTGATTTACCAGATTTTCTCTACGCGCAGACATTTTCTCGAGGCAACGAGAATCAGCATAGTGATTGCGAGGAGAACGAACGCGATGGCTGATCCAAACTCCCAGTTAAGCAATGATGTTACCTGCGTCTGTATTAATTGGGATATCATCGTGTTCTTTTGTCCGCCCAGCAGAGAAGGCGTGATAAAGTAGCCAATACCCATGATGAATACGAGCGTCGATCCTGAGGCAATTCCCTGAACGCTTAAGGGAAAGTACACTTTCCAGAAAGCGACGAACTTGTTTGCACCAAGATTTCGTGCGGCGGAAACAAGGTTGCGATCGATGCCCTGCAGAACAGAGTACAGCGACAGAATCATGTACGGAAGAAGCACGTGCGTCATGCCGATTACGACGCCGGTTGTGTTGTAGATGAGTTTTACGGGCTCATGGATAAGGCCGATCGTCATGAGCAGGTGATTAATTACTCCTTCGCCGCGGAGGAGCACGATCCACGCATAAGTGCGAACAAGCAAACTCGTCCAGAATGGTATCATGACGCACATCATGATGAGTGAAACGACGCGTTTCGAGCTCAGGCTCATCGTATACGCCACAGGATAGCCGAGCAGGATCGTAATGATCGTGACGATAAAACTTACCTCGAAGGTTTGAAGCAAAACCCGAAGATATACGCTGCCCGAAAAGAAACGATGATAATTCGCGAGCGAAACGGCTCCGTCTTTTGACAGACTGAGGGACAGGATTTGAACGAGTGGATAGAGCAAAAAGACTGTCACAAACAAAACAGGAGGAATAAGCAATATCCATGAACGGTGCATGCGGGCGAAGTCTTTTTTGACGGTTTGGGTTTCCATGTCTGTTTCCTCCTTACCTTGGGGAAATTCCGCTGCTGTCTTCCCGATAGTATCTGTTTTTGACCAGTACTATATCCTTCGTGTCAGCGCCGAGCGTAACCGTATCCCCTGGCCGAACCGTAAGAGAGGACGTCGTGAATATCTTGACCATGAGCGGTTCGGGAAACGCTGTGCGGACGGTAAGTTTGAGCGCTTCTCCTACATACAGGATATGTGTTACTTCTCCGCGAATTTTGAAACCTTTCCACGAATCGGGTACTAATCTGAATTTCTCGGGTCGAACGATGATGGAGACGTCCTCGTCAAGAAAATAAACGTAGTTGTCGTCGTCAAGGTCTATTTCAAGATCGTGCATGAGCCTGACCGTAACAATGTTCCCGGATTTTTTCTGGATATATCCGGTCAGAACGTTTGCCTCTCCGATAAAGCGCGCGACAAATACGTTTTTGGGACGCTCGTATATTTCCTGCGGGCTCGCGATTTGCGCGACGCGTCCTTCTTGCATGACGCAGACTTTTGTCGCCATGGTAAGGGCCTCTTCCTGATCGTGCGTGACGCTGATGGTCGTAAGCCCCAGTTCCTCGTGCAGGTGTTTTATTTCGAGCTGCATATGCTTGCGAAGCTGCTTGTCGAGCGCGGCCATCGGTTCATCGAGCAGAAGCAGCGGGGGGTTGAATACGAGCGCTCGCGCGAGCGCGACTCGTTGCTGTTGTCCGCCGCTGAGTTCACGCGGCAATCGGTCCTCGTAACCGGTCATCTTGACGCGATCGAGAATCGTTTTGATCGCCTCTTCTTTTTTGCCTTTCGGGTACTTGCGTACGGAAAGGGGAAAAGCAATATTGGCATATACGTTCATATGCGGGAACAATGCGTAATTCTGGAAAAGCATCCCGACGTTTCGTTTGTGCGTCGGCGTTCTCGCGATGTTCTTGCCATCGAGTAAAATATCGCCATCTGTCTGACCGGTAAACCCCGCTATCATCTTGAGGACGGTGGTTTTCCCCGCGCCGCTCGGGCCGAGTATGGTCAGGAAGTCTCCTTCGTCGATGTCCATGGAGACATCGGTGACGACCTGTTTGTCCTTGTATTGTTTGCACACTTCTACCAGTTTTACGCTCGCTCCTGCCATCGCTTTTCTCCTTGCACAGTTGTTATTGGGTAAACACCGCGTATTTTTTTTCAAGTATGTCGTTTATTTCCTTCGTTTTTACGCGCAAAATCCTGTTCGCGTCGTGTTCGCGCGAACGACGTTCTTCTGCGATTTCCAGTGCGCAGTCAAGCGGTGTCTTTTTTCCGTCCGAGAGCATCTTCTCGCAAAGGTCGTCCATGTTACGCATGATTCTGCGGTTGATGGACTCGCGAACCCTGATCCATTTTTCCTCCATCGATAAGCACATCCGATCCTGGTTTTCCAGTTCCCATTCCTCGTAGCTTGAAATAACGCCGCCTGAGTTTGCGATAATTCCGGGAATGGAAACGATCCCGCGTTTGTGCGCGACATCGCGCAACGAGACATCTGCGTAGGCGATGTTTGCGCCTTCGACGATGAGCCGTACGTTCAGTCGGTCGACGTTCGTTTCCGTAATGCTTCTTCCGGGACCGGCAAGTATGAGAATATCGGCTTTTTGTTCGAGAAGCGCCGCGGTCGATTCGGAATATGTCGCACCGTCGAACGCCGAGGCGAATTCACGAACCGGGGTTTTCTTTTCTATGAAGTCGTCAAGCAACACGCGATCGAGGCCGCGCCCGGAATAGAGGCTTCCGGTAATGTCGCTCACGCCGCGTATCGTCGTCCCTTTTTCGCCGAGGAGGCGGACGGCGTTGCCGCCGACCTCGCCGATTCCCTCTATGATGGCCGACGAGCTCGCGAGCGGGATACCGAGGCCGAGCCGGTTTATCGCGCCTTCAACGCATAATACGACGCCGTAGGCGGTGCCGCCGAGCTCATGCGGTATACCGCTTGATTTTCCTGTCGCCGAAGTTCGCGCCTTTCGCCATCCTTTTACCGAGGCGCACCCGGCGATGAACGCGTCGATCGAGGTGCTGTCCGTGTTTACGTCCGGAGCCGCGCACCAGCGGTACGGAAGGAATTCGAGTTTAGATAATTCGCGACCGAAGGCGTACATCGCGCGCTCGATCTGCGAAAGGTCCGCAAGCCTGATGCCGCCTTTGGCCCCACCGAACGGAAGTCCTGCGAGCAGGCATTTCTTGGTCATCTCGGCCGCAAGAGCCGCGATTTCGTCTTCGGTCACGTTGGGATGAACGCGGATGCCGCCCTTGGCGGGAACCGTCCGCTCGACGGTATCGATTACCAGAATAGCGGTACCGTCGACTTTGTATTTATCCAGATTCAGTTTGACGCATATCTCCGACATGGCAAAAACCTCCTTCACGGTCGAGCCGTCGCGGCGGAACAGAGATCCTCATCCATTCCGCCAGTTCATGTTATTTTCCGGGACGCTTTTATTGCGCCTGGCTTGAACGAATCGCATCTTCCAGTATTGAAAATCCTGCGTCCAACTGCGCGTCAGTCACGACGAGCGGGCTGAGAAAACGTATGACGTTCCAGAAGATACCCGCGCTTTCGATTATCAGACCCTTTGAGGCGGCTTTGGTGATGATTGAGGTTACGAGATCGGGTGCCGGCTCTTTTGTCGCCTTCGACTTCACGAACTCGATCCCGATCATGCAGCCGATTCCGCGCACGTCGCCGACGCATTCGTACGTGTCTTTCCAGTGTTCGAACGTCTTCATGCATTTTGCGGCGATTTCGCGCGACCTTGCGCACAGCTCGTCGTGCTCGATAATCTCGATGGCCTTGAGCCCGGCGGCGCAGGCAAGCGCGTTCCCGCCGAATGTCCCGCCGATAATTCCCTGCCTGATGCCATCCATGATTTCGACTCGGGAGGTTATCGCGCTTAAGGGAATGCCCGCTGCGATCGATTTCGCACTCGCTATGATGTCGGGCGGACATCCCGCCTCAAGCCAGTAGTTCGAGACGAACATCTTGCCGGAACGCGCGAACCCGGTTTGAATTTCGTCGGCGATGATCAGAATGCCTTTTTCGTCGCAGACTTTTCTGAGTGCATTGACCCATTCGATGGGCGCCGGGATAAAACCGCCTTCGCCCTGCACGGGTTCGAGCACCATCGCGGCGATAAGCTCGGGCGCGGAACATTCCTCAAAAATATGGTTAATGCGCTTCACGTAGTATTCGATAGCGCTTTTTTCGTTCATGCCGTTCGGCGCACGGTACAGATACGGGTATTCCGCGCGGTACACGCCGTCGGGGAACGGACCGCATCCCGCCGAATAGGATTTTTTCGACGTCATGGTCGTGGCAAGCAGGGTACGCCCGTGAAAGGCCCCCGAGAACACGATGATATTCGGGCGCTTCGTGTACGAACGTGCGATCTTTACAGCGTTCTCGATCGCCTCGGCACCGGAGTTGGCGAACATGGTTTTTTTCACCTCGCCGCGAACCGGTACAATCGCGTTCATTTTTTCGGCGAGCGCGATATATCCCTCGTGGGTAACGATGTTCATCATCCCGTGGAAGAATTTACCGGCCTGCTCCTGTACGGCAGGCACAATCCCGGGATGGCTGTATCCGACGTTCAGGACGCCGACCCCGCCGACCCAGTCAAGAAACACGTTCCCGTCAACGTCTTCGAACATGGCGCCTTCGCCACGCTTGATGACGCATGGATAGGAATTTTTGATCGCGGACGGGATAGCGGCGGCGCGCCGATCGATGATTTTTCGGGCCACCGGTCCCGGAAGCTCCGTCCTGATTTTTGGCAATTCGTCCTTCAGCATGTTGTATCCTCCTCGCTTCTAGAGCGCTTTTTTGTACAGTCGGATGAGGTCCTCGCGCGTGAACGCGGTCGGATGATTTTTTATTCCGGCGGCAGAAACCTTCAGGCTGTTATCGGCCATCCAGTGAATATCGTCCCCGGTGACACCGAGGTCCGAGAGCCGTACGGTAAGCCCGATTTTTTCAAGTAATTCCCTGATGAGCGGAACGCAGTCCTTTTCGTCCTTTCCGCCGAGAATGCGCGCGATGACGGCAAACTTTTCCGGCGCTTCGTCGATCGATTCCTCGTACACGACCGGGGTCAGCGCGGCAAGACCCTTACCGTGAGTGATGTTGCGGAGTCCGCTCGCCGGATGCTCGATGCCGTGAGGAACCGTGACTCCCGCGGTGTGAATGGCCATTCCGCCGAGGGTGCTTCCCCAGGCGAGCCGGTCCCATGCCTCGTCGTCCCCACTGTCTGCCCAGACCCGTGGAAGGCCGGATGCCACCATGCGCATTCCGTCAAGGGCGATCATGTCGGTCATTGGCTGTCCGATGGTTGAAAGATAGGCCTCCATGTTGTGACACAAAGCGTCGAACCCGACAGAGGCCAACACCTCTCGAGGCAGGGTTTTCATGAGATCGGGGTCGATTATGGACGCCTTCGCGACAATCGCGTTGCATCGCAGGGATTTCTTGTCTCCCGTTTCAGGGTTCGTGAGAACAGCGAACCCGTTACCCTCGCTTCCGGTACCGCAGGTCGTCGGCACAAGGACGGAAGGCAGCGCCTTTTCTGAGGACAGCCTTCCGAAGATATACTCAGAAATGTCGCCCTCATTTACCGCGATAAACGATATGGCCTTCGCCGCGTCAAGGATGCTCCCGCCGCCGAGACCGAGAACCGAATCGCAGCCGTGTTCGCGGAGAAATCGTGCTCCCTCGGCCGCCGTGGTGGTCAGGGGATTCGACTCGATGCGGTCGAATACAACCGCTCTGACCCCGGCTTTTTCAAGGCTCGCGTGCGCACGGTCCAGAAGTCCCGATTTTTTTGCGCTGGATCGTCCGGTAACGACCAGGACTTTTTTTCCGTATCGCGCGACTGTCTCGCCGATTCCGGCGCTCGTACCGCGCCCAAACGTGATGTTTACCGGCAGAAAATAACGAAAGTCCACCGTTTCCTCCTTGGCTCAAGCATTAAAAAAAAAAGACGTTCCGGTCCATACCGAAACGTCTTTGTTGGCACCTGATAATACGGTGCAATTTACTGCTCAAATATCTATCATTTGTGCAATATAATGTCAATACCAGGTAAAAATCATAAAAATCTGTAATACCTCGGAACTGGTGTTCCGGTACGTATGTTCCTGATCCGACTTGAATTTCAGGGCATCTCCCCGGCCGAGAACTTGTGTTTCGTGTTCGGTGACCAGTGTCAGCTCTCCCTGAAATACGATCATGTATTCGAACGTGTTTTCGCCGTGCGAGGTACATTCATACGAGCCGCCCGGTTCGACCTCGAGATTGTATATTTCAAAGGGTCGGTTGACCTCGTAGGGAAAATAGAAAAAATTACGAAACTGACCGGATTCTTCTTTGAGCGGCTCAAGATTCTCCCTGCGAAGGATGAAAAACTCGTCGGGCGGCGGGCCGAGCAATTCCGAAATACCAATGCGCATGGCACTGGTGATTTTACCGACCGTCGTAATGGTCGGATTGGCTTCGCCCCGTTCGATCTGGCCGAGCATGCTTTTGCTGACGCCGGTTTCCAGTGCCATTTCGTCGAGACTTAAATTCCGTGACTTGCGGATTCGCCGGACATTTATGGCGACATTTTCGTTCAGATAGTCCATGGTATACTCCGTGCGATATATTAGCATAAAAGCCAGTATTTGTGCAACTTATTGCTCATTCATTTTGCACTGTTTTAATTGGTACTCTATATAAAAAAACTAATTTGCTGAATTTCTTGCAGGAAGGGAAGCTGTCGCTTCGGCGTTCGCTCTGTTGCGCTCGGGCGAGTCGCACCTGAAAGCCGTCTCCCCTCAAATTTGACAAAGGCAGCAACCGGATTTACCCTGTTGACGGTTACAGAAAATCTCATGGAAGTATTGGGAGCACGACAATGAAAAACTATTATCAGGGAAAGTGTGTGATGGTTACCGGAGCGGGCGGGGCGCTTGGTTCGCGTATGACAGAGGCGCTGCTGAAATCGGGGGCAACGGTGCTGGCCGTCGATATTGGCGAGGGTGCTCT
>CAZQEF010000008.1:12603-14060 GCA_964592325.1 uncultured Treponema sp.
AAAAAAAATGCGAATCTTCATTTCTTCAAATGCGACCTGTCGAAACCTGCGCAGATCGCCGCGCTCGAGAAAGCGGTGAAAAAGGCAAACTTTTCGGTGAGCATTCTTGTCAATAACGCGGGAATCGTTAACGGAACCTGGCTCTACGAAACATCCCCCGAGGCAATTCAAAAAGCTGTTTCGATCAACCTTACCGCACCAATACTTCTTGTCCGGTACTTTGAGGGCGATCTGGAAAAGAACTGCGGGCATCTCGTCAACATTTCCTCTGCAGCGGGCATCGTCGGTGTATCGCGCCTCTCGGATTACTCTGCCGCGAAATTCGGCCTTTTCGGATTTGACGAAGCGATGCGCGCCGAATGGAAAAGACTCGGTAAAAAGATTTCCACCACGGTAGTATGCCCTTTCTATCTCCAGACTGAAATGTTCAGGGGCGCAAAAACCAGATTTCCCCTGTTATTGCCGATCATGCATCCGGATAAAGCAGTACGCAAAATACTCGGGAGCGTTTCAAAAAATAAAAAACGTGAAACGTTTCTTTTCATGATATGGGCAGTGTGGTTCCTCCGGCTGTTTCCTGTCGCCTTTTTTGACCTGGTCAATTCGGTCTTTGGCATAAGCAAATCAATGGATGAGTTTGTCGGCAGAAAAGACGGCGGCAAAAAGCAATAACATAAAAAAACCGGACTCCCCTCTGCGGAAGCCCGGTCTTCTTAATTCTTATTCCGGATAATACATTCTGATATCGTCAGGTTCGGCGTTCTCCGAGAAATTGAATTTCAGCTGGTCAAAGGTTGGTGCGCCCCGTAATTCGGCAGGGTTGGCACCTAAGGCGAGACCTTCAACCGACTTGTTATTATTGAAGTCGGGGGCAAGGTTTCCGTTGAGATCATGGAAGGCAAAAAGTACATATTCCCCGTACGGAATGTTTTCAAGAATGATATTCTGCGATCCCTTGGTAATATTCAGCGCGCCCGAATTTATGAAATTTCCCGGAGCGATCGGATCGCTCGCGTAGAGCGCGTAAACCAGCTGGCCGCCGAGAGATGCGTCAATATCGGTAATCTTGACGGTGAGGTATCCGGAACTTCTGCCGGATCCTTTTTCCGTTTTCTCGGGATTGTACTTGACTTCCTGCATCAATATGGTGAGCCAGCCGGGTTCTTTGCGGATGCTTCGCATGGGGCCTGCCGCTTCACGGTACGCGGCTTCGGTAAGTTCGGCTGGAATACCTGATGGTTTCCCATTGGTATGAAATCGGCCGGGATATACAGGTAGTGGAAGTTGTCCGGGAAGTAGTATCGGAAGATGCCGAAGGTGTGTTCGCTTCCGTGGACAAAAATGTCATCGGGCTTTACGCGGTCGGCGTATTCTTTCGCGACAATATCACCGGCTCCATTTACCTGCATGGTATAGGTGCTTGTGAGGATGGGCAGGGTACATACAAGATAGAGAAT